>JAOAIH010000037.1 GCA_026414805.1 Spirochaetota bacterium
GCTCACATCAAGTCAGGCAGCGAGTAATCAAAGCCCGTGAAATACAGGCAATGCGTTTCAAAGGAAGAAGCACTACCTGCAATGGCCGTATGACTAGTGATGAGGTAAAGGAATTCTGTGCTATTAACTCTGAGTGTCAATCGATACTTGAGCTTGCAATCAAGCGCATGAACCTTTCTGCCCGAAGTTTTTTCCGTATATTGAAAGTAAGCCGTACCATAGCTGACCTGGACAATTCAGAGACAATTGAAAAGCGACATATCCTTGAGGCACTTTCATACAAAAATTTACAGCGCTATTATGATATTTAGTAGAAATATATGCTGATAAAAAATTTTTTTATTTGATGCGTGGGCAAGAAAAGGTTATACTGAACCCTGTCATAAATTTATTTTAAGGAGGCGTTTTATCTGGGTCATCTATGCACTTTTGTGTGCACTGTTTTTAGCCATTGGCGATGCGCTTGTTAAAAATGCACCACGTATACATCCTGTCACAGTGGCTGCAGGGCGTATATTTTTTTCATTACCGGTGTTATGGATCATAGCTATTGTTAAAGGCATTCCTGCTATAGATCATAGGATTGTGTATGCATTTATTCTCTCTCCGCCACTTGAAGTTATCGCGCTGGTACTGTACATGCATGCATTGCAAATTTCACCAATGTACCGCACGTTACCATTTTTAGCGTTCACACCGCTTTTACTCATCCTTACTTCATGGTTTATGCTAGGAGAAAAGGTAACTGTATGGGGTGCGCTTGGCATTGTGTGTGTAGTTGGTGGAACCTATAGCTTGTATTTTAAGCCTGGACAGCGTTTGGATGAGCCATTAAAAACTATAGTATCTGACAAGGGGTCGCTTTTAATGCTTGCAGTTGCATTTTTATACAGTATAACAGCAAATTTTGGTAAAATGGGGGTGATGTATTCAAGTCCATCTTTTTTTGGAGCAGTATATTTTACAATTCTGACTTTAATTTTGATTATATGGTCAATGGTTGTAGATAGTATAAAGCGTATTTTTTCTAAAGAAATCTTGCTCATTGGTATCACACAGGGTGTCATGATTACGTTTCATATGTTAGCTCTGGAGATAGCTCCGGTAAGCTATATGATTTCGGTTAAGCGTTCCAGTATGCTGTTTGGGATCATTTTTGGCTCTCTATTCTTTGGCGAGAAGAATGTACTGCAGCACAGCATTGCAGCATTGATTATTCTTACAGGAATTGGCTTTATCAGCATACTTGGTTGATGTTGTAAAAATGATACACTGGTATTAATATTCAACATAAAGAAGCAATAGTTACTGGTAAAATATAGACAATAATAAAATAATGTTCAATTTACGGTTACTATCGCCCCTAAAAAATATTAAAGAAAAGAGCAAAATGGCATATTATGAATATTGAAATATGCTAAAAAAAGAAAATTTTGTTAAAAAAAACAATAAAACCTCATATAAATGAAAAAGCCTAAGAAATTTGCCTAAAACTGGCACAGTAATTGCTTATTTATTTAAGCACATGCTTTGTGAATATAAACAATATGAGTATAGATAAGGAGGACATAATGGGAAATTCTATATGTTCAACATGCATCAACAGAAATATATGTGGCAAGGATTCTTTGGCTCATTGCGAACATTATGATGTTGTATTAACCAGAGCCGAAGTTGTTGACCTGTTAAAGACAGCCCGTGAAAAGGATCCTAACAGATTTCAGACAATTCTAAACGGTATCAAGAAAACCTACCATATAAATCTGGCATACTAATACACTTAACAGTACTTGTTGATGTGGGGCAGGTTTTTACCTGCCCTTGCATTTAATGCAACGAACAAAATGTCCTTTTGTTTTCTCTTCCAGAATAACAGGATTTTGTAAACATTCGCTATCACCCAAATAACATCGTGGGTGGAACACACACCCCTGGGGTGGCTGTGTAATAAGTGGCACATTTCCGGGAATGGTATACAGCCTTTTGGCGGTTTTGCGTAAGCTGGGTATGCAGTTCATGAGTCCGTGAGTGTATGGATGTAATGGATTTTCAAAAATCTCTTTTGTTAGCGCCATCTCTACAATTTCACCTGCATACATTATTGCAATATAATCAGCCGTATTGGCAACTATCCCCAAATCATGAGTTATTAAAAGCATGGACATATGCTCTGTAGACTGCAGTGTCATGAGCAAATCTAATATCTGTGATTGAATGGTGACATCAAGTGCTGTTGTTGGCTCATCAGCAATCAAAAGGTCAGGGTGAGCAGCAAGTGCCATTGCAATCATTGCACGCTGACGTAATCCACCGGAAAGCTGGTGGGGATAGGCGTAGTACCTCTGTGAGGGATTGGGTATACCTGCTTTTCCTAAAAGTTCAATGGTGTATTCTTTTGCTTCTTTGTTTTTGTAGTGTAAATGAACTTCAACAGCTTCCTGCACCTGGTAGCCAATTGTAAATACAGGGTTAAGCGATGTCATGGGTTCCTGAAATATCATGGAAATGTTTTTACCACGAATTGAACGGAGTGTGGAATCAGGGCAGCGCAGTAGATCAATGGAATTGTAGGTGATAGTGCCGGATTCAATTGTGCCAGGTTTTGGCACCAGGTTAAGTATTGAATATGCAGTTACCGATTTACCACATCCTGATTCTCCAACAAGCCCTAATGTTTTGCCTTGGGGGATGGACAACGATAGATTTCGTACTGCATAGCTTTTGCCGTACAGATTTGTAAAAGAAATGGTGAGGTTTTCTATAGTTACTATCGCTTTCATGATTATGTGATATTCCTGCTACGCCTGGTTAGTTCAAAGCCTTCATCTTCAAGCCTTGCATATAGGTTGCCCAAATCAGCATTTTCAATTTTGCATTTATAAATAGTGGCATCCTTATAGGCAAGTATTTCGGCAATAATTACATCTACTACCTGTAAAGTGCCCGGTTGCATTTCAACTGCACGCTTTTCGTTAATTTGTGTAAATGCAACTTTTGTTATGCTATTAGCATGCAGGGCATCAATAAATGCTTGTAATGAGTCAAATTTGATTTCTCGTTGCATGGCATACCCTTGTATGTTCAAAAATACCGTGGTACAACAATAATCTCGTGTCCGTCAAAGTCAACGACATAATAGCGTATTGCTTTTTTATACTTATTTGTATAGTTGTTATCAGCGGTAACAGGGATGTATTGAATGGTGCCGATAGTTACTGGATGAGTAATCCCTGCAGCGCCAAAGAAAGCCTTAACATTATATTGCATCAGTAGTTGGTGTAAATTCTGATGGGAACTGGTTGTAAATTGCTGTTTTGTGCGGTGAATGTTTGGCAAAAAATATGAAAATATAAAAATATGTGAGAGAGAATGTTTTTTTAAATCCTCTTTAAGCCAAAGCAATTGTGTATCTGAAATTGAAAGAGCATCAGGATTGTTACTGAATAAAACAACAAAATGATTGGTGCCATAATTAAAGGAATACCATGCATTCTTCTGAGTAAATTGAGTATAAATGTTTGTTGAATCATTATAGATGTCCATTGGCCCGCATACAGTAAAAAGAATGCTGTGCAGTTTTTTTGCAAACTTATAAAATTGGCGAAATTGTTTTTCAATGTCTTTATAATTAATCCCCATAGCTGATGAACCACCGTGAATTATATTGCCACAGTGAACAGTGAACACTGGATTTTCTCTATTGATGGATAGAGTGGTATTTTCTAACTGTGGGCTATAGTCTTCATAGGGCGAATCAGGTGATGTATTATTAATTATAACAAATCGAATTGGTTGAGCCGGCAAAACACGACCAGAACTGCAGCTGTTATAAATAAAAAAGGAAAAAATTAAAACAATTAATGCGATAGTTACTGATAAATGCCTCATTGCTTTATCACCATAATACTCATGGAAAATTGTATGAATATGTACAAGCTGGTAATCTTAAGAAATAGTAATATCACAATAAGAATAGCTGCACTATTTTTTAGCAATGATAATTTTAATCAAACATCGCAAAGTTGTAGAGTACAATTTGTAAACATTATTCTCTTAACGTTGTTTTTTATTATTCATGATAAAAGCCTATAATTTTTAAAAAATTTATGTATATATATTATCCCATAACAATAGCGGTGGGGATAACAATTAATTGAAAATTATGTAATCCTTTTTGGTCCATATAGATGAACTGAAATATAGGCGGTAATTGGTATACATATAAACATGCCAATACTGCCTATGATTGATTTTACTATCTCACTTAAAATGGGGTTGTAGTTAAATATCATCCACAGGGGCATACCCGGCTGTATGCGCATAGAAATAAGCAAAATTAACGATAGCGAGCTTCCCACATACGCCAATATCAACGTATTTACCATTGATCCCAGTATGTCAGTTCCTATATTTAAAACTGATCTGAAAGCCTGTTTATGGGTTAAATCTGGATTTGCGTTGTATATTTCTGCTGTAGCTGATGCTATGGATATACACACATCCATTACTGCGCCTAATGCAGCAATGATAATGCTTGCAAGTGCTAATCCTCGAACATCAATCGTTACATCAGCAACATAAAATACTGTAAGCATTTCATTGGTCACAAATCCTGATAGGTGCATCATATTGCCAACGATAAATGCAAGGATTGCTGCAATGATTATTCCACATGATGCACCCAATATTGCAGCAAGTGTCTTTTTTTGAAATCCAGCTATTACCGGCAATGTTATTGCAGTGGATATTATAGCGATAACTATCGCCACAGGTAATGGTGGATATCCTTTTAATGTCAGTGGTATTAATACAAAGAAGAGCAACAGTATGGTAATTATTAATGCAATAAGCGAAAGAACGCCTTTTGTTTTCCCTATAACTAAAACAGATACTACCAGCAACAATGCAAGAAAAATAATCATTGATGTGTTATCAATATCATATAACGAAATGTATTCCGGAGTATTTTCTTCACCTGATTTAGATATGCCAATGAATACCACATCACCTGTTTTATAAAACATATCTTTTGGCAAATCATGTTCGCCCCTGAAGGTAGCTATTTTTGATTGTCCCTTTAAATTGCCATCTAAAATAGTAACATGGATTCTGGTTTCGTACAGAGGATAGTAATCATCACCAGCTATACGGTGCCTTTCAATCTTTGTTATCGTTGCACGGGTAAATATTCTTTCATCGTCATAAGGTGTTTTGGCAAGTAAAGGTAAAGCCATAGATATAATAAAGAAAATAAAGAATATTTTTTTCATGCGATAGTTCCTTTCATAATAATCATATATAAGGATATACTTATGCGTTGTATACTAAAAGAAAATGTCAAGCTACAAAATATTATTGAATAAAGTGATGAGTTTCAAATTTATGTTATTCAATTTTTATTCAGTATCATCAATTGCAGTTGCACAATGCAAAGTTATATTATGTAAATATTAAAAAACTTTATTGATATATTTAACAATAAAGTAATATATTAAATTATTTGACATCAAAATTAAAAATAAATACATTCATACAATCAAGGGAGGAAATTATGGATTTTGAAACAACTACCTGTATTTCATTTGCTCATCTAAATATCCTGAATGATTGTGCAAAAAGATTATCTATACCCCTTAGCTTGTTTATTGTTTACTTGTTAATGTATGCAGCAAAAAAAGAAAAAAAAGATTATGTTGCTTTTAAACGCATAGCATATCGCAAACGGGATAAAGATAATCCCTGGAAACGTGTACATTTAGTGGTGTATCAGTCGGAGTATGAGTTCTTATTAGATATTAAAAAGCTGTGGAAAATGTCTATTGCACATATTATTGCTTTTTGTGTAGATAATGTACTTGATGAATTTTTTCTGTATTTTGAAAAACGCCTGAAAGAAATAAATACCGATAACTATCCTAATAATTTGCCAAGTTATTATGAAAATAGGTCATATACATTTGATTTTTTTAAAGAAAAAGGTATACATTGCCTAAAATTCTACTGGGGACCACCCCCAAAAATACTAAAAAGAGCACATATATAACAAAATTCACATAAGTTGCAAAAATTCAATGATTACTTACAAAGTAATAGCAGGGTAATTTTATTCAATCATAGCTTCAAGGAACTTTTTAATGCTTGTTCTTCAATGTTAATATAATAAGTGTATAATGGTATATTGAAGAGTGCAAATTAAGTTACCCATACAAGTCTTTGCCAAAACCAGAATGAGTAATGAGTATTATAACTCTACTTTTTTAAATCATTCAGATTTTTATTTTGATTTTTATCAATGCTCTGTTCCACAGGGCATGATTGCGATAGTCAGGTGCGTATGCCAAATTTTGGTAACACCCACACATTAAGCGCAATCCATGCTGCCATGAGGATTAAAAACCAAAGTGCTTCTTTCATTATAGTACCTTCTTAGTTTAGCAGCTGCATGAAGAATCACAGGATGAACCTGTATCTACCATAAAACCCGAGCCATACGGAGTTTCAACAAAATCTATTTTAATGTTAGTTCCAGCATCCATAAATCGGGCAATATCACTGTCATAGATTACTGGTATTTCATTTGCTATTATAACTGTGTCTTTACTGTTTTCTGACTCATCCAGAGCCAGTCCCAAACGGGGGCCACCTCACCCTATTCCCGAAAATACTAATCGCAACCCTGGATGTTTAAAGTCAACATCTTTGGCAGCTTCAATTATTTTTTGTTTAGCTTGATCTGTTATAATTATATTCATGAGCTTTCCTTTAAATAATTTATGTAATTATAAAATACTTAATATTTTTAAAATTTCAAAGAATTTTTTTTAATTATGAACACTATTTATTCCTAATTAGCCTTTTATATTACTAATTATTCAATGCTTTGCTCATACATTGATATTTTGGGGATAATTTATGATTTTATATGCTTAATCGTCAAGTTGTTAAAGCACATACATCGGTCAATTAAACATAGAATTAGTTATTATTTGAATTATTCTGCGTAATACTTAATTCAATAAAAACATTGTGAAGAATTATATATCTGTAATTGAGACATTGATGTTACAGTTTGCAATTAAAAAGCGTAAGCCAGTCAAGGATGTATTTACACTCAATTGGATACCACATTTTGTTATAGTTGACATATGTGGTATAGTGTGGTATTATCAAATCACTTGATGGAGTCAGTATATAAATGTGTTGATAGTATGTTATCTATAGAAATTGAAAGCCTGAAAAAAATTAAAGAGAAGTTATTGCACATGTTTGGTACCCGTATTGTATATATGTATGCATTTGGTTCACGTGTGCGGGGTGATTTTAATTTCGATTCTGATTTTGATATTCTTATTGTAGTTAACAAAAAAACACCAGAACTTGAGGAGGCGATAGTTACTGTAATAACAGAAGAAGAATTACAGCATAATGTGTCATTCACTCCAATTATAAAAGATATTCAGGCGTTTGAAATGGAAAAAAAATTTAATAGTCCATTTTATCAGAATATAATAAACGAGGGTATATTGCTATGACATTATCTCCTGATGATAAAAAGCTTTAAGCTACTTTAGGCTTCAGAAAGCTAAAGAGTTTTTACAAGATGCAAAAAAAAATTATGATGAAGGAAGATACAAAACCTCTGTGAATAGAAGCTATTATGCTGTGCTCAATGCTGCACGTGCACTTTTGATTCTTGAAGGTGCAAATCCAGTAACACATGATGGAGTTATCACGCTATTACGTTTGCGATTTGTGAAAAATGAAATTTTGCCTCAAGAAACAATAAAGCACTTCAAACTGCTGCTTTCACGTCGAACTGATGTTGATTATGGTGATTTTGACACCATTGATAAAGATGATGCACTGGATTCGTATAATAAAGCAGCATCGTTTATTGAAGCTATTAAAAAGGCAAAGGAAAATATCATACTATGAGCATTTCTGCATCATAGATTAATTGACAGTAACTATCGCCAAAAAAATTAATACACTATATCCAGCACTTCTTCAAAATAGCTCACAAAGCGTGCATCTACCCCTTTTTTAATGTGCTCAGGCAATTCGTCAAAATCCTTTTTGTTTTCGGCAGGGTATATTATTGTTTTTACCTTTGCTCGTTTTGCGGCGATAGTTTTTTCTTTTACGCCGCCAATAGGAAGCACCCTTCCTGTTATGGTGAGCTCACCTGTCATTGCAACGCTCTTTTTAATGGGCTTATTTTTGGCTAGCGAATACAGTGCGGTTGCCATAGTGATTCCCGCCGAAGGACCATCTTTTGGTGTGGCTCCCGCAGGCACATGGAGGTGTATAAAATGGTTTTCAAAAAAATCGGGGTCAATGCCAAACTGTTTGACCTTTGAACGGATATATGAATATGCAATCTCGGTTGATTCTTTCATGACATTGCCAAGCTGACCAGTTTGGGTAAATCCCTTTGTTTTTGAAGGAATAGCTGTTGCTTCAATATACAGCGTTGCACCGCCTAAGCTTGTCCAGGCAAGCCCCATCACCACACCTGGTATTGGCTTTTTGTATAAGGATTCGTCGGTAAAGCGTGGTTTTCCTAAGAATTCTTCAATATTTCTTTCATTTACAATTACTGAAGTAGTTGAACCTTCTACAATTTGGCGTGTGGCTTTGCGCATGATCTTTTTTATATTGTTTTCTAAACTTCGCACACCTGCTTCTCGGGCATAGCCATCAATAATTTTCTTGATTGCTGCAGTGTCAATTTTAACTTCATTTTTATTGAGTCCGTGCTCTCTAAGCTGTTTTGGGATAAGGTAGCGCTTTGCTATCTCCAGTTTTTCTTCAAGTATGTAACCAGAAAGGTGCATTATTTCCATGCGGTCCATAAGTGGAAGTGGGATAGTATCTAATTGATTTGCTGTTGCAATAAAGAGAATGTTGGATAAATCATATCGCACATCAAGGTAGTGGTCAAGAAACTGGGAGTTTTGCTCAGGGTCAAGTACTTCCAGGAGTGCTGAAGCCGGATCACCCTGAAAACTTGCACCAATTTTATCTATCTCATCCAGCATAATGACAGGATTTGATGTTTCAACCACTTTAAGGCTTTGGATAATTTTGCCGGGCATTGCACCTATGTAAGTTCGCCGGTGGCCTTTAATTTCGGCCTCATCACGCATCCCACCAAGCGAGAAGCGGTAAAACTTGCGGTTTAAAGCCGCAGCTACAGATTTTCCTATTGAAGTTTTGCCTACACCGGGAGGCCCTACAAAGCATATAATGGAACCAGTGATACTGCCTTTCTTTTTTCCAGCACTTATGAATTCTAATATACGGTCTTTGATATCCTGCAAGCCATAGTGGTCCCTGTCCAGTATCTTGCGGGCTTTGTGAATATCATAATTGTCTTGTGAGTAAATGCCCCATGGAAGTGATGTGAGCCAGTCTAAATAATTGCGGCTTACACCATACTCGGCGGAATGGGGTTCCAGCACTTTTAATTTTTCAATTTCTTCATTAAAACGCTTGAGTGCTTCTTCGCTCAATTTTAGTTTCTTTACGCGCTCTTCAAATTTTTCAATTTCTGAGGTTTTTTCATCTTTTTCAAGACCTAACTCTTTTTTAATTTCTTTAAGCTGCTCGCGTAAAAAAAATTCCTTTTGGTTTTTGGCAATGCGCTCCTCAATCTGCTGCGAAATTTTTTTCTGTAATTTTGACAATTCCAGTTCTTTCTTTAACAAAAGCAGTACTTTTTCCACGCGCGATTTTATATCAAATGTTTCCAGTATTTCCTGTACTTCTGCAGGTTCGGCCGAAGTGAGGGAAGCTACAAAATCAGCTAATTTACCGGGGTCTTCTAAGCTGAACCGGTTTAAAAAAAGTTTAAGCTCTTCCTGAAAAAGGGAATTGGATTTAATTAACTCTTTTACCGAAGAAAGAATAGCAGCCGAGTAGGCTTTCATTTCGTCTGTTGGTTCAATCTCAGGTTCATAGTAATGATCAACCTTCCAGCGAATAACCGGCTGTTCAGTCATAACCTGAACCAGTGTAAAGCGCTTCAAGGCATTTACCATTACCTGTATAGTGTTTTCGTCGATAGGTGCTATCTTCAAAACCTTAATAGTAACCCCCACTTTATAGAGGTCCTCTGAAGTCACCATGCCTTCTCGCTGATTCTGGATTAGTACTACACCTCCGATTTTATGGTCAGATTCGGCAATGGCGCGTGCTGTATTGAGCATGGTATCACCAGTGAGCACCAGTGGTACCATCATGCCAGGGAATATTGGCCTGTGGGATATTGGAATAATGGGTATAATCTCAGGTAAAATTTCAGATGGCAATATTAAATGCTTGGATTCAACAACATGGTTTGAATCATCAGACATAGGATTTGTACCTCGCGTAATTTTATTTTTGTTATAATATTTATAATAATGTAGCAATGAGGGTTTTAAAAATCAAGGATTTTATGAAATCACTATGAATAGTAGCTTCTTCAACATCAACAGTTAAAAAAGTTTTCTTAAAAGTTTTATCATAAAAAAATAATAAATCTATACTTGATACTTTTATCACCAGATGTGTCAAAATTGAATCACATATAAAGAGGGGCTATGGTTATATACGTTTTGTAAAGTTCAGTTAGACTTTAAAAAAAATAAAAAAAGGATTTACAGATTAAAGTTTATTAATCAATATTACAACAATAAAATCATAAATGTTTGATTACATAAAAATTTTATTATATGAGGTAGAACAGATGGTTTTGCGACGATTGTATTGTTGCTTTCTTTTAGCAATTATTGTTTTTTTAATTCTTTCTTGTACACCACAACCAAAGTCAGTATCAGCTCATCTTATTTTTATGCAGGGGGATGTTACCATAATACGAAATGAGGTAAATGTTCCTGTTATATTAGGATCAATTGTTCAACCTGAAGATATTATTACAACAGGAAACCAGTCTATTGCGGTGGTTCAGATAGCTGATAGAGCTGTGGTACATATTACCAGCAACAGCAAGCTGGCAGTCAAGACACTTGTTGCTACATCAACAACGCTATATTTAGAAAGAGGGGAAATCATATCAAAGGTTGAACGTTTACAAAAAGCCCAAGAATACAGAGTGAAGACCCCCTCAGTTGTAGCTAGTGTTCGTGGAACACAATTTTTGGTTAAGGCCGATGAAAAAATTGGTAAAGTGGCTGTGCACACTGGAAGTGTAAGTGTTAAACCCGTTATTGAAGAAACAAAAATCGAAGAAATTCAAATAGAAGAAACAATAGTGGATGGGGGCAAAGAGGCGATAGTTACTGTTGAAAAAGAGAAGGCTGCTAAAGAGATTCCAGTTTCTGTAAAGGAAATTTCTATAAAAGATAAAATGAAGATAGAAGAAGCAGGAAAAATTGAATTGCTTCCCCAGGAAGTAGTTATAAAACCTGAAGCACTTGAAAAAGTTCGTGAAACAATAAAACAGAACATTGAAAAAATTGGGACAATAGAATCTTCAACCGAGGAACAATTGAGGCAACAGATAAAGAAAGAGCGGATTGAACGGTTAATGCAACAAAAAACACGAACACTTGAGGAAATTAAGGAAGCATGTGAACGCATTGATGTGATACGTCTGTATTCAGGTAAACAAATACAAGGAGCAATAATTAGTAGGGGCGATAGTTACAAGATATTGACTACAACTGGAGTAATAGATGTGCCTAAGAAAGATGTACGGTCAGTAAGCGTGATGCGATAGCACTTGCAGTGATTGTGGTACAAATGAGGCATTGTGTGGTAGGGTTTTGATCTGTACAATAGTTGGATGTACACAAAACTTTAATATATAATGTTGCTACCAAATGCCTGCATATTAATACCTTCCCAATGTGGAATATGGTCAATGCTGGTAACGAATATAAATTAAATGAGCGTTGTTATGACAAAAAGTAGATCATTTATTTCATTAGGTGTTGCTAGATGTGCAATATTAGTTGTTGCATCTTTTGTTTTTAATTACAATACAGGGAATAATCTTATAGCTGATGCGTTCTATAGGCTTAAGGGCCAAAGCTGCTTAGGGCTGGATGCAATGTACAGGTTCAGAATCTTTAGTGGCTGTAAGAGTTACCCAGAACATTAACAAGAAAAAATAGCAGGTTATACCTGCAATGATGTTAGAAAGTTTATTTATATCGAGGGTACTATATGAAAATAAGAGAAAACAAAGTTTTTACTTTAACAGTAATTGTGCTGATTATTTCTTTTGCTCTTCCTCTTTTTGCTGAATCCATCTTTTTAAAAGATGGTACCATAATAGAAGGGGATATCATAAAAGAAACCGATAAGGCAATGGATGTAAAGCTTTTAGAGGGGAAAAAAATTACTATACAACGGAAGGACGTGTTGAGGACGCTGGTAAATAACACTTACAAGATAAAAATGTACATTATGAAAAGCAACAAAGATATTTTACCGGTATATATTGTAGAAGAAGATAATGAAAGCTATACCTGCAGAAAAGATTTGTTATCAACAGATGAATTTAAAATAAATAAAGCTGACGTAATATTTGTTTCAAAAATACCGCCAAAAGATTTTATAGATGAAGAGGTACAGAAGAAAGCTGGGGAATTAGGGGTAAAAAAGCAATACACATGGGAGAAAAATTTAAAATGGCGGGCACCTTTTTTACGGATAGGATATTCAAATATTGGTACATATATAGATTCTGATATAAATGATACATATTCAGATAGCCGCAATATTAATGCTTTCATTGATCTTTTTCCATGGCGGTTCAGAAATGAAAGCGGAAATGGATTTGATGCTATGGTCAGGGCACGTTTTGTGGGGAATTATGACCGAATTGACTATACTGATCCACGGACTGCAACAATAATGAAACTTTACCAGGTTGTTATTTCAGAAAAATATGAATTTAAACTTAACATTGGGCAAATTTGTGGTGGAGTTAGATATGGATACAGTATGTTTTATGGGATCTTGATCCAGCCGTATGTGTATGGACTATTACAATTATATGTATTCCATGATGAAATAAAAATTGAGTCAATTAATTCAAGCGCCATTAACGAGCAGGTGGCAACTTCAAAGTTTGGATACCAGGTGGGTGCTGGTATTGATTTTGGTTTAACATCATATGTTGGTGTTTTTGTTGAGGGTATG
Organism: Spirochaetota bacterium; assembly: GCA_026414805.1. Classification (NCBI taxonomy): domain Bacteria; kingdom Pseudomonadati; phylum Spirochaetota; species Spirochaetota bacterium. The sequence goes on from JAOAIH010000037.1 coordinate 13,156, forward strand.
TACAGCTACATTGAAGCAAAATTCAATGATAAAAAAACACGCAATGTGGATGGGTATTATATTTATTATGGAGTTACCTGGCGTACTTCGTATGGGTTAATTGAATAATTTATTATTGTTTCAAAAATCTTATTGCCAAAATATTTCTTTTATGAAAATATTATCCTGTCACTATAATAATAGCAGGATAATCATGTCAACAGTAGAAATAAGAATCAAAGGCTATCATCTTGATCTTTTTGGCCGCGTGAGCAATCAGCGCTTTTTAGATTTTCTAGAAGATGCGCGATGGAGTTATCTGGATTCCATAGGGCTCAATTATGATGAATTTGCTAAACGCGGTGTTTTTCTTGCGGTGGTTAATATAAATGTTAACTTTCGTGCACCATCGTTTCTTGGCGATGTGTTGATAATTGAAACCGAAGTTGATAGAATTGGCAATCGCAGCATAACAGTTAAACAAAAAATGTACAATAAAAAAAACGAACAGATTATTCTTGATGCTGAAGTGGTATATGTTATAGTTGACCTTGCAACAGGCAAATCCATACCCATAGACAATGAAATGCGGCAGCAGTGGCTTGAGCTATCGAACAAAAAAAATACACATTAAAAATTTTTTATTGCTAAGAAAAAGGATATAGTATAGCATGATTGAGAGGTGTGTCAGTCATTATGGAAGAGGGCATAATGAGAAAATATATTCGTTATGATAAATTGTCAGCAGAAATTAAAGAAGCAATCTATAAGTATTGGGAAATAGCAAAACAAAAAAAACCTGATACAGCATTGGATGATGCAATGGAAGATTGGTTTTTGCATCAGTTTGATGCGTTTATGATTGCCAAATATCATACCCGTGGCGATAACATGCGCAAACACTTCCGCCTTGACGTAGAGATTCCTATACGAATAGTGGAACTTTTAATAGAATCTTCAAAGGATGAAGCTGAAGCACTGGAGCTTATTGGAACAATATTAAACATAAGCAAGGGTGGCCTTTATTTTATTTCCGACATCCCTCTTGAGCTTTCTTCGATTATACGTGTAGTTATTGATTTCAGGGCTGTAGATAATGAGCTGACTGATATTGAAGCCTTAGCAATGGTGGTGCGCCAGGATAAACGTGATGATGGCAAATATGGAATTGGCGTAATGTTCAGTAGCATTTATGACAATGGCAAACGCAATTTAAATATATTTATATTAAAAAATCTCTCTTACTATCTTTATTCATGATTACTTGCCAAGTGCATCAATTTCCGCTTTAAGCCCATTTTTTGTTATATCATAATAATAGCAATAGCGAGTTGAACAAGACGAATTCCTTTTTTTAATTGAACCATAGCTAGAAATTATTGTCAGCAGGTAATTATGGATTTTTGAATCAAAAACTTTATTTTGAGTAGTAATGTAATTTTTCAAAGAGACGTATGCACGTTCCTGTCCTTTTTGTTGTGCCGATAGCTCATTGTATTGTTCCTCTGCAGGAAGTATCACCACAACGCGGAACGTGTTGTTATCAATAAACCCTTCTTTTTCGTACTCAAAAAGAAGCTCTTCTCTTCCCGTTGTATTCGTAGGGGGAATAGGAGTGGCTGGTTTTTTGGATGCACATGAAGAAAGCAGAAATACCAGGGGAAGAAGTAAAAACAGGATGCATATAATTATTCGTAATGAAGAAACCATATCTCCCCCTCAATAAAAATTGTAGTGCGCCTTTACTTACACTGCAATGACGCCAGTTTATGTTTTAATCTGCTTTCATATATGCGGATGACCGCAGTTTTGCTGTAATCTTCATTGTAATACGTTACTACAATCACCCGTTTATCAATATATGGTTTTAGTTTTGGTAACAGACAATCATTAAATGAGCTATCGCCCATGCTATTATTGTGCAACTGTACTACTGCACCATATAATTCCTGGTAACATTGCGTTTCAAGTGTTTTTATTAAATTAATGTGTGCACTTTCCCTGTTAGATACAAGGCCTTCAATCCCAGGATCAGGACGTGCAGTTATGATACATTGATAGCAATCATCATTAAGGAATCCATTTGTTGTAATGTCATTGCTGATTGATTTTATATACGATTCATTGTATGTGCACGCTTGCACCAGTAAAAGCATGATGCAAAAAAACATAATTACAACAGATTTTATTATTTTCATTGGTGAGGAAAAGAAATGAAAAAATATACGGTTTTGCATTGGCATACCAGGTTATTCAAAATAATCAATTTAATATACAAAAATATAACAAATCGTTATAAGTCAAATAAAAAATTATACAATCACTGCTTCTTTAGCATAGCAATAATATCGCGTATCTGGTCGGCTTTGGGGTGGTTTGGCTTTATTGAAAGCAACTTTTCAAAATGGTATACAGCCTTTTCATTATTTTTGAGCTTTCGGTAATATATCATCCCTAGTTCTTCATGTGCATCAGCGAGTGAAGTGTTGATTTGCAGTGATCGCTCAAATTCCTTTACAGCCTGGTCAAAAACACCTTTTTCTTTATATGCTACTCCCAGAAAGAAATGTGCCTGGTCATTCATTGGCGATAGGTCTATTGCTGTCTTGTATTCTTCAATAGCTTCATCGTTCATATTTGCAGCTAAATAGGCATTAGCAAGATTATAATGAGCTTCAAACGATTTGGGATCATTTATAGTTGCCTGTTTAAACTGCTCTATTGCCTTATCATGGAGTTTATTCTTTTTGTAAAGGTTGCCAAGATTTATATATGCCTTGGTATAGTTGGGGTTTTTAGTGATAGCTAGTGAATAGTATTCTATAGCCTTGTTGTCATCGCCTAATCCTTCATAGGCTTTGCCCAATTCATACAAGGTTGGTGGGTCATCATTTTTGATTGATAATGCTTTGGTGTACAATGAAATGGCCTGGGTGTAATTTTGCTTTGTGGCTGCAATGAGGCCTAAATTAAACAATGCCTGAAAGTATTCTGGGTCAGCTTCAAGTGTTTTATTGTAGAACGTCTCAGCATTTGAATATGATTTCATTTCATGATAGGTTTCAGCTATTTTAAACAGTGTATCAGGGTTGTTTGGACGCAACTCTCTGTCTTTTGTGAAATAATCTAATGCCACTTTATAATTCTTTTGTTTAAGATAAATATCGCCTAAATTAAAGTATGCCCTGTCTAGATTAGGATCCTGTTCAATGGATTGTTTTAAATCCTTAATTGCTGCTTGCAGGTTATTCATTTTATATTGAGCCAGGCCACGGGCATAGTAAGCTTTTGCAAATACAGGCTTTTCTTCAATAGCTTTGGTAAACTCATTGACTGCTGGAGAGTACTTGCCTTCAGAATAATAGATGAGCCCTAGGTGATAGTGAGAATCAGCATTCTTTGGATTTGCGATTATTGCATTCTGGAATGATTTGTTTGCCTCTTCATCCATCTGGTTGTGGTAGTAGATGCGTCCCATCCAGTAATGCGAGTGGTCATCAGTTTTGTCAAGCTGTGTTGCCTTTGCATACGCCTTGAGTGCCTCATCATACTTCTTTTCTGCACGATATTTGTCGCCCAGTTCACGCCATTTAAGTGCCGATTCATTCACTTGATTTGCTGGTGTTGTTTGAGGAGCTGTGTCTGATAAATCCTTTGATTCCTTTTCTCTGCTTATTGTCTGTGGTGTAGAAGATTCTTCTTTTTGTTTGGGTGCTACGGCAAATTGTTGAGTATCAGGCTGGCTAATGATAGAGGGTTTTTGTAAATTTGATAGTGCATTTGCATATTTGTTTTTTAAATTTTCATCATTACTGTTATAGCTTAATGCCTGCTTATAATAATCTGCTGCTTTAGCCAAGTTGCCCTGTGAAGCATAGATGTCGCCAAGCTTTTCAGCAGAAAGAGCATCACCAGGATCTTTTGACAGTGCAGTTGAATATGCACCAACTGCATCGGGTATTTTATTCAAAGCTAAGTATGCATCACCAAGGGCACGGTAGTATTTCCCTGTGCCTGGTGATAGTGTAATAGCCTTCTGGTATTGAGGGATTGCTTTTGCATACTGCTTTTTGTGCACATAGAGGTTGCCAAGATTGTAGTACCCTTCGGGATCACTGGGATTAGCTTTGATGCCTTTTTTAAGGATATCCTCTGCTCCTTTATAGTCACCTTTTTTCATGCGCTGTTTTGCAATATTCCAGTAACTTTCCTGGTATTGCGGTGCAACTGCAATAGCACTTTTATATTCTTTAAGGGCTTTATCTAATTTTTCCTGTGTATCATATACGTTGCCCAACTTATTATATGCCTGTGGATATTTTGGAAAATATTTTTTTGCTAGTTCCAACGTTTTGATTGCATTTTCATAGTCGCCTTTTAAAGCATATGCGTGCCCCAACTCGTTGAGTGCATTATAATTATCAGGTTGCACAGCTAATGCTTTTTTATAGTAATCAATTGCTTTATCAATGTTGCCTATTTCTTTATAAAGATTTCCTAATTTTATCAGGGTATCCACATCATTAGGGTTTGTTTCTAAAATCTTTTCATACAGCTCAATCTGCTTTTGTCGGATATCAACAATATCCTTTAGTGCATCGCGTGAACGCGACAAAAAATGATAGCCGCCAAAAAGCAGTAAAAGTACCAATGCAACAACTCCTGCAATCTTAAGATTGCGGTAACGGTCATAATAGTATGCCATATATACCCTCTAAAATTTTTATAATATGTTATAGTTCGTCGTCACGGTAAATTTCTTCAAGTTTGTTCTTTGTTTTCTTTGTTTCGTGACCGGCTTTTTTATCTGGAGCTTCTCGCTGCACATCATCAAGCATTATCCCGCCAAGATGTAACGCTTCTTCAATTGATACATCGCTTCCCGGTGGTGGAAGAACAAATTTTGGGTCTTTTAATAATTCAATTACTCTTTTTATTTTTTCATATTGGGGATCTTCAGGAGCTATCGCCAAAAATTTTTCCCAGGATTCTATTGTTTTTTCTTTATCCCTGAGCAACATTAAATATGTCAAGCCAATATGGTAATATGCAAATTTCAGCTGTGGATTTAAGCTGAACGCTTTTTTAAAATATGCCAGAGCTTCCTGTGGCTGCTTCTTATAATAGTACACCTGCCCAATGCGGAATGCATCCTCTGCACTCTTTGGATTTAACTCCATCGCTTTTATGTACAGTTGCAGTGCTCCATCATAACGCTTCTTATAAAGGAAAATATCACCAAGATACGAGTATGCGAGGGCGTTTTCTGGATTTGCTTTCAATTCTTCCTGAAATAAAAGCTCCGCTATCTCAAATTTTTGCTGATAGAAATATTTCACACCCTTTTTAAATGGGGTTTCGTCATCCTTTTTAGCGGCTAAGGATATAGTATACGCGATAGTTACTGATAAAACTAGTAGGCTATGTAAAAGTATTTTCTTCATATTTCTATAATTATCGGCATCACATAAATCAAAGGCTTACGAAAAAAAGCAAAGGTAATGTTTCAGCAGATAAACACTGTTGTAAAAAAGAATGCCATCATTGCAAGAAATGCAACAATAAATCGCTTCCATTCAAAATCCATTAGCACCTCCTTAGAAAATAGCTTGTGTATACATCTTTTTGGGCTTTATACGGAATATTTAGTGCATGCAGAGCATGGATCAATTCTTACCATAAATTAAAAAATTAAAAAAACACCGTTCAGGATGACTTATCTCCAAAATATCCTAAAAACCTCTTCCTTACACAAGCTATGACTAATCATTAGCATTATCATTATTTTAAAATACTCAATAAAATGATGCCAGTCAAGCATAACAGTACATAAAAAAAAATATGCTATTGACATTTTATTGATGATGTTCTATATTTACTGTCAATAATACTGGTACTATACATGCCTAAAGAAGGGTTTACAACAGCAAAACAAAAAAATGACTGCATTGAAGCAATAATTCAGGAATTAGTAAACCGTAACGGGTTTCTTGTGTTAGGGCACAAAAATCCTGATGAAGACTGTGTTGCTTCAATGATTGCATTTGCTCTGCTGGCAAAAAAATTTGATAAGCAGGTGAAGATATTTTCGTCTAAAAAAATTCAGGAAAACTTTAAGTACCTTGTTGATATTGCAGTGTATAATCGCATAGATGTGGTATCATCACTCCCTCGCTCGTTTTTGATTGATACCATAGTCATCTGCGACACGGCAAAGCCATCAATGATAGATGCCAACAGAACTGTACTGCAGCTTTTAAAAAAAAGCCACATTCGCAAGATAGAGATAGATCACCATATTGGTGCCGATAGCGACTATTCAGGCGATACAGGATACTGCCTTGTTACAGAGGCATCAAGTGCAAGTGAATTAGTAGGGCAGATAGCTCTCAAGCTAAGGGCAAAAAAAGATATCCTAAAAAAATATGTCATACTTGATCCGCTGTCACGAAATCTGGTGCTTGCAATTTTAACTGGTATCATCGGTGATTCACAGATGGGACGATATCTGAAGTCGTCCAGGGAAAGGAGAATGTACAGAATATTCAGCACTCTGTTTAATGATATATTAAGTACATCTACCATTAAAGAAACCAATATCACCAACATGAATCAGATATTTGAACAGTTGAAACAGGCATCCGAAAAAGAAAAACGTTGTTTTCAGTATATAAAGAAAAAAAGCAAAGTGTACAAGTCAGTTGGGTATGCAATACTGTCAGAAGATGATATGCGCTATCTGTATGAAAACTTTGATGATGATGATATTATTTCTACTACCCGCACACTAGCAGATATGCTGGCTGAAGATTCAGGAAAAGTTGGTTTGGTGTCGTACTATGATGTTGCTGAAAAATCAGATCTTATACAATTCCGGATGCGCCGAAGCCAGAATTATAAAAACTACGATTTGAGGGATTTCCTTAAGGTAATGAATATTGAAAATGGCGGAGGCCATGAAGGTGCAATTGGTTTTAGAGTCACCAAAGACGTAATTGATGATTATCAAAAGTATGTAATGTCTATAGTTAAACAAGTAAATTCACTTTTACCGTAAAAATCTTTTACGGATATTACAATTTCTTGAAGCTATGTAAACGTGTATAAAATATGTATAATAGAGAGTCATCCTGAACTTGATTCAGGATCTTAAATAAAATGAAATACACCTCAAAAATTTGGAATGGTGATGGTACGATTTAGCATCAAAACTGTAATGAATTTTGTGAAATCATATTTGGAGGGTATGCTATGAAAAAAATCATCATGGTATTATTCTACTCTTTAATTTCTATTACAGTAGTTACGTTTTTTTTGCAGTGTGCTGGTAAAGCAGTGAAAGAGGGGAAGCCAGCTGCTACTGAAGAGACTGCCACAGATATGCTATCAAAGGTAGATGAAAGTGAAGCAAAAACCTCTAAAGCCCTTAAAGCAGAAAGCTTAAAGGAAGAATCATTTACTAAAGAAGCTCCCAAGACAAAAGGATTAGCTCCCAAAAAACTAGAAGGCACAAAGCAGGTTTCTGGGCTCAAAGCAGGCTTTGCAGATGATAACAAACAGTTCAACTACTATGTCAATTTTTTGAGAGATTATAAGGATAAAGTTCCTCACTATCCCATACAAATATCTGAAAGAATTATTGTATATTGTAAAGATGTATCAGGTAAGTCAATACCTAATGCTAAAGTTAACGTTTTCAGTGGCAATCGGCTTCTTGAAACAGGCAAAACGTATGCTGATGGGTCGTTCATGTTTTACCCATCCGAATACGATGCAAAATACAAAAAATATTTGCTGGTGTTTGAAGCATTGAATACAAAAGCTGAGCTGACCATAGACAGGCAGGGCAAACGGGAACACACTGTAACCTTGCAAACACAGAGGCCACAGTATAAAAATGTCCCACTGGATATAGTGTTTGTATTTGATACAACCGGAAGCATGGGTGAGGAAATTGCCCGCCTTAAAAAAACTATAGAAATTATTAACCTTAATATTGCGTCATTGAGCACAAAACCCGATGTTCGTTTTGGCATGGTTCTCTACAAGGATAAAGGTGATGAATATGTCACTAAAGTAATTCAATTAACCGGGGACCTTGAAAAGTTTCAAAAAGAGTTGGCACTTGTTACTGCTGGTGGAGGAGGTGATGGTCCTGAAGATTTGCAGTCGGCACTTGAAGATACTGTAAAAAAAATTAAATGGAATAAAGATGGAATCCGCCTGGCATTTATAATAACTGATGCAGAACCCCACCTTGATTATGGGCAACAATATACCTATGTTCATGCAGCCCGTGATGCAAAGCAATCTGCAATTAAGTTTTATTCAATAGGCACTGGTGGACTTCCGCTTGCCGGCGAAGTGGTGTTGCGTCAGATATCCCAATACACACAGGGAAGATACATCTTTCTTACCTACGGTGAAACCGGGGAAAGTGAGGGTGGCAGGGAAGGAAGTGTTAGCCACCATACTGGAGCAAATTTTCAGACTGACAAGCTTGAATCAATCATAATACGCTTTACAAAAGAAGAACTGGCATATCTGACTGACCAGCCACTGGAAGAAGGTGAAGCATACTTTGATGCAAAAAAGGTTGAAGATGAAACAAATGAGGAAACCCTACAAAAACTTTTTGATATGGCGATAGCTCAATTAATTGACTACTCAGCAATCAATATACAAAAAGGCGAACCAACTGCAGTGTTGCCCATACAATCATCTGATGCTGCACTTGCAACAAATGCTGAATATTTCACTGAACAGCTTTCGATGGCACTTAGTAAAAACAAGGTGTTTACACAGGTTGAACGTAAAAACATGCAACAGATATTGAATGAAATTGGTCTGGGGCAGACTGGTATAATAGATGAAACTAAAGCTGCCAAAGCTGGCAAACTTTTAGGGGCAAGGATGCTTATTACCGGTAGTATGTATGCAAAGAACAATAATTACGAGCTGTTCCTTAAGCTTATCAGGGTAGAAAGTGCTGAGGTATTGTCAGCAACAAAGGCAATAGTAGACAAAAATTTGGGAGTTGCTGAAGGGGTAAAGAAACCAAAGCAAAAACAGCCGGGGCAAAAAAAGCAAACAAAATAGCATTTTAAAAATTACATTGACTTAATGTAATACATAGTATATTTATGAACTATATAAATACTACATAAAGCATAATTTAATTTTGGCACAAGAGGTTTTATCTATGAAAAGATGGAATTCCTTGTTTGCTGTCATCATTATTATATTAAGTTTTTCTCCTTTTTTATATGCAGCAACACAAACCAGAGATGTAGAATTTATCAACTGTATATCCTGGAACTTTCAGGATAAACCAACACCACAAACGTACTGGTCGCCATATCTTCCAATGCCAACCCAGCAAGTGTTCAGAATGAAGATGGGATTTAGGTTTTCAACAGGAACTATCGCACTTAAAAATTCAGTAAAAGTAAACTTTAGCTGGGATGATACTCAGGCAGTTGCATTTAAGACATTACAACTAAAAATAAAACCATCATTTAAAGATGAAAATTTTAATGTATTTGAAAGTGCATTTGGCCTTTATCTTCCCAATGCTATTGAAATTGGCTTTGTTGGTATATCGGGTGTGCCTGATGTGTTGCCATGGTTTGAACTCCCCTATGATTTTTGGGATTTAGTTGGTTTTATTCCAAAGGTTGGAAGCTACATAGCAAGTGCACAGGATCAGATTGGGGTCAATATGAGTTCAAAAAATAAATTGCCGTTAGGTGGGCAGGCTGAGTATCACGATACACGCGATCTTATCAGTTTGAGTGTTGCAGATTTACTATCAGATCAAAAAAAAGAACAGTTGGCAACAAAGATATTTGATAAAGTTCCATCCAGCTCAAAAACTGCACTCTTGGCAGCTATTAAAGCTGCAAAAAAAGTTAATGATGCAGGTGCAGAAAAATTTGCAAAAGATTTGATTGGCAAAGGGCTTGAAAAACTGGGATCAATGGCATCAATTACTATTAAAGGTGATCCTTACTACACAATCAAAGGCCACTCACTGGTAGTTCTTGTTAAATACTGGATACCTGGTAAAATGAGTGGCAACTACCCAATAACATTTACCAAACCCGACGAAGACTTCACGCTTAACATTAAGTTGCCAGCTTTTATTAAAGAAGGTGATCAGTTGCACGTAACAGTTGAAAGCATTACATATAATTTTACCCTTGAACAAAATCTTAATTTCAAGATTGCTTTTGGAACAATTCCCCTTGTGTCTTCACCTCAGTGGGATGTCATTAATTCACATAAAGTAGTTACGTATTCACAGGCTAAGAAGGTGTTATCTACTTCGGATTGTCTTCTACAGATTCCAATAGCAAAGAGTACAGAAAAAATACTTGATTATAAAGTAAAAACAGGAGTTACCACAGCTACTGTCTGGTGGGCATCGCCTGATGTTATGCTGAAAGGTACAGTAAAAGTATATAAAGGCACACAGCTTGTTGCACAAAAAACCGAACCCACTTTTACCACTTCGCATCAGGTTCAGTTTGCAGGGCTTGAAAAAAATACTACATACAGATTTGTGACAAGTTGCGTTGACAGCCAGGGTTCAGTTTCGCCCGAGATGAGCATAGAAGCTGCCACAAAGGATAAATCGTCATTTTATTTTACCAACAATACACAGGTCCAATATGATTTTGGTACATTTCAAATGAATTTGCCCACTGTAGTGGCTGATACCAATACAATTACTTTCACATGGCCAACCAATGCGCCATCTTCAACCGAAGTGTTTCTGGGGTTGGCTTCGGATTTTTCGGACAACTATGTTGGCTATGTAAAAAAAGGTACCCGAAATCCTGATGGAAGTTATACTAATATAAGCATTGCTAAAGGATATTATGATTCTAATGATAAGCCGGGCGACAGAGTGTTTGAAACCAATCATTCCATAACAGTACCAGGATTGGAACCTGGTACGCTGTATTACTATCGTGTGGCTTCCTGGTTATTTTATGATCCTAATAAAAGAGTAATTGTTACTGAACCTACAGGTACCCCTCTTTATGTTCTTGAATATGTTGGCACAGTCACTACAAAACAGGCTCCACTGTTGAATGTTCAGTGCATAAAAGCAAGTAACAATCAACCGGCAAAAAATCTTGAAGTTATAGTTGCACAAGGTCAAACAAGTCAGGTGTATGTGAGCGATAGTAATGGGTATTTGCCTCAAGTTGTACTAGAAAAAGGTAAAACATATACTGTATCGGTGGTGAATCACCCGTATTTTGCTGATAGGAGTCTTTCAATAACCGTGCCAGCACAGCAGGATGGGTTGATGCAAAAAAATGAATTATTTTTAGCATATAAAAATATACCTGGTGGGTATGTGTACGATAGCCGTGGCAATCCTTTACAGGGAGTAATAATTACTGCAACAAAAGGAACTCAGACAAAGACTGCAACAACCGATACTAAAGGATTCTATGCATTTGATGGTGACTGGTTGGGACAGGGAAGTTTTACGCTATCAGCACAAAAGGAAGGTTATTCAAGTGTGAAAATTCAGGCAGAGGTTGATGCTGGAGGAATTTTTACTGCAAAACCTGCAATATTGAAATCAACATCAATTGAGTTTAACATAATAGCAAAAAATTACAAAGGAAATGTATTGCCTAATGCTAATGTCACTATAAAAGAAGGAAATACCATAAAAGCTACTACAAAAACAAATCAACAGGGAATAGCTCGTATAACATTACCAGGATATACCGATAGCAATGAGCACACATTTACAGTAGAAGTTGTTTCAACTCAAATGGATTCATTGCAGGTTCCTGATTACATGCCTTTTGTAGTTACTGTGACATCATTTGCTGATGACGTGAATGTGATCAATGCAATATGTCAAGCAAATACAACTCCACCATCTGTACTTGCATCATCAATTGCAAGAGTGGCAAATACCTTTGAATTGAATTGTCAACTCAATATGACAGCTGAGTATTCAATAACTCATACCAGACCAGATGGCAGTGTTACAACATCACCTATTGCCAACACGGTACTTAATGAAAACAATAAGCCAATTATTAAAAAGACATACGATATGAGTGGACAACCATATGGTGTGCATACATTCACAATCTATGCAAAGGATAAATATAAAACAAAGTTACACGAAATAATTACGTTAGAGAAAGAATGGAAATATATTGACATTGCAACTTCACCAACAGTGTATCCAAGTTTACAAACTACCAATAATTCAATTATTTTTAAGTGGAAAGCGTGGTATAAAGAATCAGAATTTGGCAAGTATGTGTTGATTCTTGAAAATCCATCAAAAACCATTGAAATACCCAGCTTTGAAACAACAACCTACACGCTTACAGGGTTAACACCTGGAACATTATATTGTGGTACATATAAAGTGTACGATAAAAATGGAAATGTACTTTTTGCAATGCAAAATCCCTCTCAATTTTGTGTACGCACAAGTTCTCAACCGCCGGTAATAAGTAATGTACAGATTACACCAAATCCTGCAGGAACAAATCAGGAAATCAGATTACAGGCATCAGTCAATGACCCTGACACCACTATAGGTAAAGTGACAGTAACATTACAAAAAATTGAAGAAGTGAAAGACGGTAAAGGCAATGTGATAGATAAAAAGATACTTTCCTCAACGGTAGTATATGAAAATTCAAATTTTACCGGAAAAAGTGCAACAATAAATACACGATATACAGTAAACGAACCGGGAACCTACACTGTGCTACTGCGTGCACAAAGTGTTGATCCTAATGAATTTGCTGAATCGTCTCATACGGTGAGTATACTCAAAGAGCTTGATATTTCAGCACCAAAGATTTCACTCTCAGTACCGGTGCAGGTATCATTAAAAGAAGTGCGCGCATTGGGCTATGCGCTGCACATTACTATTATTTCAATTGATGCTGAAGCTGTCGATATGAAAGCCAGCGTAGACTGGGGTGATGGAAATAAGGAATTAGTGGAAATAAAGCCTGATATGCTTTCCAAAACCACAACAGGTAAAGAAGGATCTGCAGATTATCAGAATATATATACAGGGAAAGTTTCATTACCACTTCAATATCAAAAGGCGGGGAAATATGTAATAACTGTATTTGTAGAAGCAAATGCAAAAGGTAAATTGCTTCAATCGGTGCCTGCTCGTGCGGAGGTTGAAGTAATTGAATAACCAATTGCATAATCTACAAACTACTTGTATAATATATATTATTTTTTGGCAAAGTATCATTTGATTTTTTAAAAGCTATCGCTTTTATTATCCAAATAATCTACTTGATGGGATTGCCCATATAGATGGCACATCAAGATGATGAAATTTTTTGCTACGGTAAATGATAAACCCACCACGATAGCATGCCCCACACTTATGCTTTAATACATTCTACTTTTTTTCTTGACACAAATACTATATAAAAGTATAGTATATCCATGGGCCGAATAATCCTTCATGTTGATATGGATGCCTTCTTTACTTCAGTTGAGCAAGTGGACAATCCATCGCTTAAGGGGAAGCCTGTTGTGGTTGGAGCTCTTCCAAAAGGTGGCAGGGGCCGCGGGGTGGTGTCTGCAGCAAGCTATGAGGCACGGAAATTTGGCATCCATTCGGCAATGCCCATTTCAAAGGCATATGCACTATGTCCAAAGGCTGTGTTCTTGCCCCCACGGTTTGACCGATACGTTGAGCTATCGCACACAATTATGAAACTATTGGAACACTATTCACCATGTATTGAACAAATCAGTATTGATGAAGCATTTCTTGATTGCAGCGGTACACTGGGAATATTCAAAAGCAGGGAAAATATTGCGCACAGTATAAAGAAAGAAATTTTTGAAAATACTGGCCTTACTTGCAGCATTGGGATTGCAACTAATAAACTAGTTGCAAAGATTGCATCTGACTTACACAAACCTGATGGACTCACGATATGCCCACCTGGTTATGAAAAAGAATTTTTAGCACCGTTGCCAATTTCAAAGTTGTTTGGTGTGGGGCTAAAAACACAGAAGTATCTGGAGTCATTGGGGTTTTATACCATTGGGGATATTCAGCGTACAAATGAGAGCTATCTTCAAAGCCTTCTTGGCAAATGGGGTAGTGTGCTTTTTCAATTTGCGATGGGCATTGATAACAGACCTGTGGAACAATACGCGCAGGCAAAATCGGTAAGTGAAGAAACAACGTTTGATGTTGATACTAATGATGAAAATAGCATCATTGCAACATTAATTGAACTGTGCCACCGAGTTGTAAGAAGAGTCAGGAAAGATGAGTATTCCTTCAAGACCATCACGTTGAAAATACGATTGGAAGGTTTTGAAACATACACCCGAAGCACAACGCTCAAGCAGCATGCTCGTGATATGGCAACACTGCAAAAAAACATACTGCGCCTTTATACATCATTTGGGCGTGGTAAAAAGAAAGTGCGCCTTGTAGGTGTTCGTGTTTCTAATTTAGTGTGCAATGCAGATGTGCAGATGGATCTTTTTGATACACAGCAACAAAAGATTGAAAAAATTGAAGAGGTCATAGATACTATTCACAGCAGGGGGTTGAACCTCTTGCGAGCGTCAGTTGTAAAACCACCAAAAAAGTTTAAGGGATAACACATGGCACAACGTTTGCGTGAGTATGTACACAATATGGTTGTCCAATGGGGCGTGGAAAATCCTTTTTTTGGCGATAGCACCCAGGGGCAGTTGGTTGAACAATGGACTACAGATTTAGAGGGGCTTGAAATATTTTATTCGTATGTACGAAATAGCAGGTGGATTACAATAACAGTGCTGCCCACAGAAACTGGTATTCATCCTGAAAAATCAATATACCGATGGAAGGGATATATCAATGAACATATTGCTGAAACAGCTGTGTGGTGGGCATTTGAGCTTTTGACTGAAAATGAAGCGCGAAAATTCTTGATACAGAATAAACCTGTGGTGAAGTTTCAATTTATACGCTTGGGGCATCCATATGAATTGATGGTAAAATTTGATGGGTATAACTGGGTGATTGTTGAGGATTGAGTAGTTTAACTTATCCTGAAATTTGTTTGTTAGTGCGTGTCCATATCTTCATCTTTTCGGCTTGTTTTATAAGATCATCCTGGAATTTTGGATGAGCTATGCTGATAAGCTTTTCTGCACGCATCCATGTGGGACAGGCAACCAATTTTACTGCGCCAAATTCAGTAACAATGTAGTCAACCATCTGCCGTGGGATAGTTACCGTTGAGGCAAGTGGAAGCTGCGGTACAATGCGTGACTGAAGCTCGCCTTTGGAATTGGTGTAGGTGGATGAAAGGCATATAAAGCTTTTACCGCGTTTTGACCACTGTGAGCCAAGGACAAAATCCCACATGCCGCCATTGCCGGAAACCTGTCCTGATCCCAAGCTTTCTGCATTAACCTGTGAGAATAAATCCACCTGTATTGCATTACAGATACTTACCATATCGTCATTCTGTGCAATAATACGCGGATCATTGGTATAGTCAACGGGATACGATGCCAATGCTTGATTGTTATGCATAAAATCATACATCCGCTGTGAGCCTATTGCAAAAGTATACACACATTTGAATTTGTCTATGTTTTTCTTTGCGCCATTCATTCTTCCTGACTCAATCATGTCGACGTAAGCATCAACAAACATCTCTGTATGGCCACCTAAATTCTTTAAATCAGACTGTGCGATGAGCTTCCCCACCATGTTAGGCATGCCACCAATACCTAATTGTATACAACAGCCATCATATAAAAATTTCATTACATGCTCAGCTATCTTTTTATCAGTTTCGGTTGGGGGTACGTCGGGTGCAGCAAAAAGCATCTGGGTTTCTGGAGCTTCTACAATGAAATCAACGCGAGAAATGTGAATAGCTTCCTCGGAGCCCCCAAGGCATCGTGGCATATTTTTATTCACTTCAACAAGCACATAGTCTGCGGCATCAATTTTTGCCGAAGTTTCAGAATTCTGTGGTCCTATATTAAAAAATCCCTGGTCATCCATTGGTCCAACCTGCAGCATTGCAATCCATTTAACTTTTTTGCTTTTTTCAGGGCGGTTATAGTAGTATGAACGATAACCAGGATCTATATTTTCATGTGGGTCCTGGTTAAGTAAGTAACGATAATAAAATGGCGCTCTGTGATAGAGGATTGGGCAGTAGTAAGCAGCTTCAACCTGTGTATGAAGTAATCGGGTTAGTTTGCTCCACTGCCAATCGATATAGGTAAAGCTTTCTGGGTGCTTAATAACTTCTGGAACTGGTGGAAGTGTTACTGCTGTATAGATTAATACATCCTTTAATTCAGGCGCTCTCTTTGCCAATGCCTGATCAAGTATAACAGGCTTACCATTGAAAAAACCATAATCTACTACATCACCGCAATCAACAACTTTGACCGCCTGCTCAGGTGTTGTTAACTTGGACCTGTATTCATTCCAGTAATTCATATATTTCCTCCATTTAGGAATAATTTATTAAAAATAATATAATAATACAATAATATAATGTCAATAAAAAATTATATTATAAAATATAAAATTATATATAGATAATATTATATAACCATAGTAACAGTAATGTTTTAATTTTGCAAAACCCATGATATTTATTTTTGAACAAAAAGTTGCTATAACTATAAATAGAAAATCACCCATATATAATTAATGTTTGGCAAAACGCAATTGTAGTGATGTTTCAGCATATATATGATCAGTTGAGCTATAGGATAGTGAATGCTATCGAAAGGTTAAAATATCCTTTGTTATTATAGGGGATTAAGACACTTTTTATAAGTGAGTTGCTTAAATAAATATATCATTGTAAGGTTAAAAAAAATTAATACTAATATTGTTTTGCAGTGTTAAAAAATTCTTTACAAATACAAGTTGCTTGTTACAATGGGCTACGATAAATAAATAATTTAGCAAATTGAAAGCGTAGCTTTAAAAAAAGAATATCAAATTGTGTAAATGGCCAAAGCGGAATACAATATAGTTTAAAATACTTTATACAAATAGAGTGATATACAATTAAAAAATAAAAATAAAATAATTTTTAAAATTTTAAAAAATAATTTTTAACAATATTTGCATGTGTACATATAAAAATGCTTTCTCTATAGTAAAACTTTTAAGGAAGGAATACCTTTTTGCATATGTGTATAAATAAATACAATTTTTGGAGGTTTTTTCATGAGGGTTCCAATGAAAATAATAGTCGTATTAGTTGTTGGTATTATCCTATCAGGTGTTATTGTTGCCACTGCCATTTTAATTGGTAACAATGAAATAAAGCTATACATTGATTATTCTTTGTCAGTACCATATACCGAGATGGCTCTACAAAGCTCAAAGGATATTTTTGTCATTTCGGATATTGATTCAATGAATAAGGACGTGGCACAAAAGCTAATTATTACCTTTACTCCAAAACTTGAATATCGTATAAAACCCCTTGATGCACGTAATTGTATAATAGAAATATTGAATCCACTTCCAGCAAACGAGTATTATTTTACTGTAACAGTTAACAATGTTGATAAAAAGGATTTAAAAATAACGTTGAATAATAAAGAAATAGAGCTGGAAAAGGAGTATTATTTTGTCACGCCGCTTCTAGAGGTCAGTAACTGGTATCGTGATAGTAAATTGTTAAATGCTCCTATTACGCTGAAATTTAATTTCCCTGTATCTTTGGAAATATTGAAAAAAAATATTAGCATAAGTCCAAAAGTTGATTTTGACATTGTGTATGATACAAACGATACAAAAAATACAACAGTGATTGTAAAACCAAAAGATGAAAAAAAAGCAACACAATACAAATTAACAATATCCAGAGAAATGACTCCAATTGGCGGTGTTAAAGGTATGGAGTCAAAGTTTACATGCAATTATGAAACCTTTTACCCTTTCGAATTGATGGAAGTGCAATCTAGCTATGGTAGATATAATAATGACTCGTCTTTTTATCCCGATTATCCAATTGAGTTTATTTTTAACAATCCTATTAAGTTAAAAGAAGATGAATCAATTGCTTCATATATTACAATTTCGCCTAATCCTGGTGGCGTGCAGATAAGTAGATTTGGATCAACAATTTCAATAAGTGGCAATTTTATTGGCAAAAAGAAATACACAGTAACTATCGCCAAAAACTTAAAAGATGACTATGATCAAACGCTGGGTCAAGATATTAGAAAAACAATTACATTTGAACATGCGTTTTCATATTTTTCCTGTCCCACGGGTAATATGATTATTGAAAGTTATCTTGATACAATAATCCCAATACGATTGGTTAACGTTTCTTCATTTACGTGTAAATATTTATCACTGACAAATGATTCAGATATTGCAAAATATATAGCAAGCCCAAAGGAGTATTTTGATGAATATGCAAAAGAAAAGAAATATTCAGTAAACTGGTCATGGGATGTGTATAAAACTATTAAATATGATTTTTCAAAACTTCATAATGCAAAGCATGGTCTTTTTGTGTATCAGATTATTCCTAAAGAAGAAAATCCATATAGCAAATCAAAAGAAATGTATAGTGGAATAATACAAATTTCAGATATTGGGGTAACGGTAAAAGAAACGAAAAATCATATCCTTTTTCACGTTAGATCGCTTCTTGATAATAAACCGCTTGAAGGTGCTTTGGTGTTTTATAGTTATAGTACTAGTCCAGCAAGCATAACCGATAGTAAAGGTGTTGCTATTATACCTAATAGTAAGTGCCAGTTTTATCTGGTGAAACATTCTGAAAGTAGGTTTTATTATTCTAAAGCTAAAGAAAGTTATGATGACGAGTATGATGAGTATGATGATAACAATATTAATACCTTCTCAATACCTCAAAGGTATTGGGGATCAAGCTATCATATAAACAGGCCAGAGATGCTGCTTTTTACTGATAGATATTTATATAAACCTGGTGATGTGGTTCATGTAAAAGGGATTTTTAGATATAGAAATAATGACGAATGGAGCCTTAAACCACTATTCTCACCAATTGGCAATATTGTAATTAAGGTGTTTGATTCTAAGAATAATGAAATTACATCATTTAGAAAAGCTTTAACCCACGATGGTGATGTT
>JAOAIH010000038.1 GCA_026414805.1 Spirochaetota bacterium
GTCAATGCACAGGACAGGCTGTTTCAGATGGAGTTTACACGTCGCATTGCTCAGGGGCGTATAAGTGAGTTTGCTGGCGAAGATGCACTGGACAAGGACTATTTCTTGAGGGCGGTTGGCTTTTATGATAGAGCAAAGGCCTATGCAAAGATGCTATCGCCCCAATATAAAAAACTTTACCAGCGTTACGTTGATGGCGTCAACCACTACCTTGATACTCAAGGTCCTAACGTCTATATGAAACTTTTAGGCATGAAAAAAGAAAAGTGGGAAATAGCTGATTCTGTATGCGTGGGTATGATGCTTAACTGGAGCCTAGCATATAATATGTTAAAGATTGGGATTGTTAGACAGCCCTGCACGGATACAAGGTGCAATAGGATGCGGGCGAGGACCTGAACGAATGCTATTCAGCAGCCCGCAGTTGAAGGAATAATGTTTAGCTAATTAGGCACGCCGTTTGAGGCGCGCTTTGGGGTTTTTTAGGGGGCATTTAGCGTGTAAATACCCCATTAGAAAATATTATAAATTTTAAATGAAGGAACAATTATGAAAAATTTAGTAACCGGCGCAACTGGTTTTATAGGTTCAGCTCTTGTAAAAAAATTGCTTTCGCAGGGCTATAGTGTCCGTGCACTGGTGCTGCCTGGAGAGGATAGTAAGTGGCTAAAGGACGCTGGTGTTGAGGTTGTGTTTGGTGATTTAACTGAAAGAAATACTATCACTGGCATTTGCAAAAATATTGACACGGTATTTCATTGTGCTGCACGGGTGACTGATTGGGGTACCAAAAGGCAATTTTACAGAGCTATCTATCATGCTACACACAATCTTTTGGAAGAGTCAAAAGGCAATATACAGCGGTTTGTATATCTATCATCGATTGCTGCACTGGGTTTGGGGTCACATTTAAAGGGCAAAAAAGAAACCGATCCACCACAAAAATCAGGAATTCCCTATAATGATGCAAAAGCTGATACTGAAATTATGGTGCGACAATACCATGAAAATAACCAATTTGCCTGCACCATTGTTCGTCCGGCAAACGTCACCGGACCAGGAAGTGTGTGGGTGCGCGATATTGTTGCACGGTTTGCCTCAGTAACAGGGGTTCCATTAATTGATGGGGGCAGATACAGTGCAAGCCTTGTATATGTAGATAATCTTGTGGATGGCATCATACGTGCAGGGACTATGAAGATCGCAGAGGGCAAAACATACCATTTCAGAGATGACTGGAATGTTACATGGGAACGATACATCACTGATTTGGGAAAGTGTGTTGGGAAACGCCCACAAGGTAATATTCCGTATACAGTGGCATGGTATACAGCGATTGTACTGGAAGGGCTTTGCAATGCATTGCATGTTCGTTCCCCCTTAACGCGGTTAGCGGTAGCGGTAATGGGGCGCGATAATGATGTTGATACACAGCTTACACAACGTGAATTAGGATGGAAGACTATTGTAACTTATGAGGCTGCAATGGAAGAAATTGCACAATATATTCAAACGGTTTTGATGTGAAATAAATTGTATTGACTTAAAACCGCATCATAGAAATAATCAACCTTCACTGTAACCAATTCACATTTTCCCACTAAATATTTATGTTTGGATGATATGGGGTTTTATGCAGTTTTACAATAGTATAAAAAAGATACTTGCCTACATGGTGGTATGCTGCTTTAGTGTTCAGCCTGTTTTTTCGCAGAATGCTGATACGCAGAGCTATCGCACCATGAATATAGATATGCAGGTGGTATACGGGCAGTATAATGATATGCTGTCTACTGTTAATCTTTCGCAAGAGCAGGAAGGCTTTGTATATTTACTCCGGACATATTTAAAAAAATCTAATGACTATGGCTATAAAAATGAAATTTTTAAAAATACAAGCTACTACCAAAACCGTATAGGCTTTACTGGCAATATAACTGCTTCGGAAACATGGAAATCCATTTTTGACATTAATGTGCACAATGATTCTTACGGTATGGCAGACAATCCTGTGTTCAGCCGTGAAGAAAAAGATAATGTTATAGCAGACTGGAAAAATATTGTAAAATATAGCCCCTCATTTGAGATGTTTTATGTCATTGGCGGGGCGCAGTATTATCACCGTTTAACTGGTACCACAACAGAAGGTGAAGAGAGCCGTGTATATCAGGGGCACGGTCAAATAGGTGGCGAATATATCTGGTCGGCTTCCAACCGTTTTAAGTATTCATCAACATTCTATGGCTATAAGTATGAAAAGTATCAAAATGATTTTTTTTGTAACAATGAGATAGTTGATGACTTTAATATAACTAAGGATATTGGCGTAACCATAGGTATCAATGCTGATTTTAACAGGGATGACCACTGGCTTGTTGGCCCTATACTAGGGACCAGTTACAAAGGCTTTAGCAATTCAACTATTGTACTTCAGTACAGTTACTTCATGCAGCCTTTTAAGCCTGAAGAATTATATTTACAACAAAAATTTATTACACCTATATATAATCTTGAGCCGGCGCGTGTGCATAGGGGTCTTGTAAAAATTGATTCTAAAATGAACAGCTTTTTAACTGTGCAGTTACTATCACAGACAGAACACAGCACTAACTTTTATAATTATGTAACTGTACCTGGTGATGTGTTAACAGCTAAGGGCATTGAATCATGGATTTTTACCAATAGCATCAATCTGGCTATAAACGTTGTGCCAAAATTACTTGCTGTTGATGCTCAGTATAAGTATTCGTACTACAATGCCAGTGAAAATATAACTTATAGGCCACAGCATCTTTTGGCAATGGCCATTACTTATAATGGAACTAAATGGAAAGTTAATCTTTCGCATGATATTGCAGGGTCGGTATACACATCGCCACAGGAAGATACAAAGCTCAAATCACGTGTGGTGGGATATCTGGATTTGCAGCGAAAAATGCTTGAAGGGTTTTTTGCATATATTAGAGTGGAAAATTTATACAACAATCGATACTATCTTCGCGAAAATTATCCTGAATCAGGTATTAAGGGTTTATTTGGTATACGGATATTATTGTAGGCGATAGCTCATAGAATTGACCTAAAGGATTATAATTATGCACAGTGGTACACTCATTGGCGTATTTGACGCTGTTCCAACATGGGTTATGCTGTTACCAATTTTTGTATGTTCGGTGATAGCTGTAGCTGCTATTATCGAAAGAATTATTTTTTATAGAAGGATTAATGCTGATTATGCTATGCTTGTCAGCAATGCGCGTAAAGAATGCAGTAATGGCAATATCCAACAGGCGCTGCTACTTTGCAAAAGGGTACCAGGACCAATAAGTGAACTTATCTGTAATGCAATAACCTTTGCCAGTACAAAGAAAGAAAGGGAAGGGCTTATTACTGAAAATGTGTATACAGCACAGAAGGCAATTGAAAAGCATGTTGGCATTATAGCAACTATCGCCACAATTGCCCCAATGTTTGGTTTACTTGGAACTGTTACCGGCATGATGAAATCATTCAGTGCACTTTCTAAGGTTGGCAATGTAGCACAGGATCTCCTGGCGTATGGTATTGCCGAAGCGCTTATTACCACTGCACTGGGTTTGCTTGTGGCAATACCCTCATGGATTTTTTATAACTATCTTGTAAGCCGTGTTGAACACTATAATAAAGATTTGGAATATGTTGCCAATACACTTTTGGATTTCCCACTGTGTTCAATAGAGCAACAGAAAAAATAATATCATTTCAATTACAGTAAAGGTAGATATTGTAAAAAAATGGAAACACATGAGTTTAAACATACTATAAAGGTAAAAAGCAAGTTGGGATACAGATCATTAATTGATATAACATCCCTTGTTGATATGACTTTTTTGCTTGTAGCTTTTTTTATGGTAACATCAAGCTTTGGGTCACTTTCATCAATCACAGTGCATCTGCCCAAGGCTTTACAGTCGGGGCAGATGCAGCATGCAAATATGGTTATAAGTATCAATGAAAAAAATGAGGTATTCATCAATGATGTCAAGTACCCGTTGGCTGATTTATTGCAGGAATTTAAAAAAAGGAAGGAAACAATAAAAGACAATGTAGTCATTATTCGCGGTGACAGGGATGCAAATTATGAAACAATTATTACGGTTATGGACCTGCTCAACCAGGCAGGGATACCACGCTTTACGTTAGCAACTGTTAAACCAAAGTAACGATGTAAATGAAATCTGGTAAAATCATTTTATAGCTGGTTGGAACTGAAAACAGGAAAAAGGATTTGTGGGGATGAAAAAAGTAGGGATTTGTATTTTGGCTATTGCACTTATAGCTATTTTCAATGGTGGATTTGGCCAGCCTTCAAAATATGAAGGTAAGATAGTAAAAAAAATAGAATTCCAAGGCCTCTACGATGTTGATGAAGAAGATCTTCTGGATGTCATGACTACTGAGGTAGGGTATCCTCTTAGAGCAGTAGAGATTCGTGAGGATATTAAGAAAATTTTTAAAACAGGCAAATTTGAAAATATCATTGTTGAAACAGAAGAATACCAGGATGGTGTTGCAGTCCGTTTTGTGTGCACCGAACGCCCAACTATTAATAAAATAATATTTAAGGGAGTTGAAGAGGTAAGTGAAACAACATTAAAGGAGGAGTTGCCGGTTAAAGAAGGTGATGTATACCGCAAGGATAAAGTTGAAATGGCTCTTGCTAAGATTCGCAACAAATATGATACTGAGGGGCTGTTCAATGCTATTGTGAAATATAAGGTTGAAGAGGCCAAGGATGAAAAAAATGCTGTCAATGTCATATTCATTGTGGATGAGGGCGAAGATATAGAAGTTCAGAAAATAGCAATTTTGGGCAATACTTTAGTACCCTTACGGACTTTGAAAGGCCTAATGCAAACAGAAGAACAAGGCCTTTTTGCCGATGCAAAATTTAACAAAGCAACGTATGAAGATGATAAGGCAAAAATACTGGCATATTACCGTGAATTAGGGTATTTAGATGCGGAGATAGTCGAGGACACTGTAGATTATAAATGGGCTGATCCCGAAACACAGGAAAAGCGCGTCATATATATTACAATAAAATTGCGTGAAGGACAGCGCTACTATTTTGACGGGTATTCTATTTCTGGAAATGAAGTGTTTACCACTGAAGAGATTACGTCACAGTTTGAACAGACTCAGATAGGCCAGCCTTTCAATGATACGCTCTATCAGAAAGACCGGCAGATGATAAGTTTTACGTATGCAACAAAAGGGTATATCTTTGCACGCATAATCCCTGAACGCAAAATTACCGAACGAGAAGTTGAAGTAAATGGTAAGAAAGAAAAACGTAAATATATATTTACCCATTTCCAGATAAAAGAAGGTTCACAGGCATACATTGAAAATATTATTATCAAAGGTAATCAGAAAACAAAAGATAAGGTTATCCGCCGCGAACTGGTAGTCTATGAGGGTGAACTTTTTAATTCATATAAAATGCAGCTGTCGCGTGAAAGGGTTTATAACTTAGGATTCTTTAAAGAAGTAAACTTTGATATACGACCTGGCTCAAAAGAAGGGTATATGAACCTTATAGTGGATGTGGTGGAGCAGCCTTCAGGAACTATCTCACTTGGTGGCGGGTGGGGCTCCATGACAGGTTTTTCAATCTTTGCTGATGTTGCTGAAAATAACTTAATGGGTAACGGGCAGCGCATATCATGCAGATTTGAATATGGTCCCTTACGGAATTCAATCACACTGGGTTTTAATGAGCCATGGCTTTTTGACAAGCCTATTGGCCTTAATCTATCAGTGTTTTATATGCTATCGACTATCGAACAAAGCTCAATTTTTACAAACTCTAATCAAAAAGCTAAACATCAGACACAGCAGTATGGATATTCAATTGGCTTAAGTTATCGGTTCTGGTTTTACTATGGCATTGGTTCTGTGTGGTATCATGCAATGAAAGAGGTCATTAACGCATCTGGTAACAGCACCGATACTGTGTTCCTTGAACAAGCACAGGGATTGCAGGAAAAACGCAAACTCACATTATATGCATACCGTGATTCAAAAGATAACTATCTCAATCCAACACGGGGCTGGCGTGCAGAGTTTTCGGCATCGTTTACTGGTGGGTACCTTATACGCGGCGATGATCACTGGGTGCAATATTCACCTGACCTTTACTGGTATTTTTCACCCTTCCATCTTCCATTCCTTAAAACGCACCCGTGCGTTATTGAATTGCGTTTTAATGGCACCTTCATCACACCACCATGGTTTAAAAATAAAATGTATGAAATACAGGATCCTGACAAAAATCCATGGCTTGAATCCGAGGACAGACTCTACATAGGCGGTCCCGAAACATTACGAGGATGGGAAATCCTTGATTTAGATTTTCCCGACTCATGGCGCTATGGTTTATTCCATAGAATTTTGTATGGTGCTGAATTCAGGGTTCCAATTCATCCAACGTTTTTATGGTTTGTATTCTTTTTTGATGCGGGTTCAGTATGGACCGATAGTTTTTGGGAAAAAAGCTTAGAGCAGTCAACCAGGGATATTATAAATGAAGACAAAGCCAATGGATTGTTGTATGACATAAGGGATATAAATAAAATTGATTACATGTCGTATTTCAAATACTCGTATGGATTTGGATTCAAGATTCAGATACCAATGATGCCGCTGCGATTCTGGTTTGGCCGCAAGCTTGCATGGGTGGGTAGGGATGATGGCTACTTTAAACCTTTAAGCGGATTTCAATTCCAATTTGGCATAGGAGATATGCGATTCTGATTATGAAGCGTAACCTATTGTTGATTGCATGCGCTATTGTATTGTCGTGTAATACAGTTGAGCGGGATAGTAGCCCGACCATACGGTATGTACAGCTGTCTGTTTTATATAATTATGTGATACAAACATCACCTGATGCAATGGCATTGCAAAAACAGTATAGTGAGTTGAAAACACAGCTTGAAACAGTATCTTCAGCAACTGACAGTGAAAAAAAAGATATTGCGGCAAAGATTCAGGCAGTTGCAGATCAGATGGAAAAGCAGAAAAAATTATTTTTGTCTGATATTCAGCAGGCAATAGCAACTGTAGCAAAACGTAAAGGTTATACAATAATCCTTGGTGGTGGTGACACTGTTGTGTATGCAAAAGATGGGTATGATATTACAGCTGAGGTGTTAAAAGAACTGGCTGCACTGCGATTGCAAAAATCACCTGTGACACGGTAATAGTTAACAAAGGACTGATTAAGAATATTTTATCTCAATAGGTCATCCTGAACTTGGTTCAGGATCTATGAAAGAGGTAAAGTTCTGGGTCAAGCCCGGAATGACGGGGTGAGTAAAAGTTCCTCACCAAAGCTGGAATAATGGATGTGAGAATAGGACACAGGTTTGGTATGACACTGTTACAACACTCTTGCTGAAGGAGGAAAGAATTCAATCATGAATGTTTTTACTTTGATACTGAATATAGTGATGATTTTTCTTCTTTCTTGCAGTGAACAGGGGTATTATCAAAAAAAAGGGCAGGAGATTTTAAAAAAATATAAGGGCAATTATGTGCTGGTTGTCAGCAAAAAGAATTTCACGTTATTTGTTGTTGGGAAAGATGGCATTATTGCACAATATCCAATAGGGTATGGATTAAACCCTGATAAAAAGCCAAAACTTTATGCAAATGATAATCGTACTCCTGAAGGGTTGTATTATATAACTGAAATTTTAAGCATGGATGCACCAAAAAACTCAAGTGCCTATAAAACACTATTAGAGATGAATAAAGTATATTTCAAAGCTAAAGATGGCCATTATAAATTTGGGCATCCAGATGTTGATTTGGGCGATAATGCGTATGGGCCACGGTTCTACAGAATTTCATATCCCAATAACCATGATGTTGCGCGATACGAAGAAGCAAAAAAGAATGGTACATTGCCTAAAGTGAAAGGTAAAATACCTGGTATAGGTAGCGGTATTGCAATTCATGGAAACAATGACCCTGATTCCATAGGGCAACTTGCTTCAAGTGGGTGTATTCGTATGTACAATGATGATATTATTGAACTTGAGCAGTATATACAGGTTGGCACACCTGTAGTGATTCTTCCTGATTAAAATTATGCATAATTTGTGTTGACATTTGCAATTCATTGCATAATGGTTGCAGTGATTTTGTGTATGTATATCATTTGCTAAAATAATAAAAAGCGAGGTACCAGAAGTGTTTCCATTTGAAATAGCATATGCAGCTAACGGCCAGCAGGCATCAAGCCCATGGGTAAGCATTATACCGCTTATTTTAATGATACTGATATTTTATCTTCTTCTGATACGGCCTACTCAAAAGAAGGAAAAAGACCGTATGAAGATGATAGACCAGCTTAAGAAAGGCGACAAGGTCCTTACTACAAGCGGTATTATCGGCGTGGTGGTGAACATTAAACCAGAGGAAAATATCATTACTCTGAAGCTGGCTGAAGGAGTGAAGGTTGACTTTGTAAAAAGTGCAATCCAGCAGAAGCTATCATAAATATTTAAAACAGGTGGCATACTACAGGAACGCTGTATGAAATATCACTATAAATTTTTTCTGTCATTGTGCATTATATGCGGAATAGTGCTGAGTAGTGCTGTGATGCATATATGGGCACAGGAACAACCAGGTGCAAATAGTAAGTTGCCTGAAGCAGTACCAGGCACTGAGGTTCCCAAACAGGAGCTATCGCCCCAGCTTCAGAAAGAAATCATACCTGGAACCGAAACAGCACCAAAAGATACTCAGGTTGCAAAAAAGGCCGAAGGTGTTGATATAAAAAAAGAAGAAAAAAAACCTGTTGAAGAGGCAGCACAAAAGCATGATGCTGTAAAAGGTGTAAAGGTTGATAGCAAATCATTGTTGAGTATTACTGAAGGTCCTTTTAGGTATTCCCGCATTCCCGGAATTACCATAAAAGAAAACAGTGAGCAGATAATTGCTCACATAGAAGAAAAACAAAATATTGATACAGAAGAAAAAGGTTTATTTGGGTTAAGCAAAAAAGCTTCTGACCGTATGGCAAAAATCATCTTAGTAGTGATTATTGTTTTTGTGTTTATCCTCTACCGGATGAGGACAAGAAGTTCTGCGGGAAGCGTTTTGCGCAGGTTTCCAAAATAATACATAACAATACATGAGGTGTACATGACACGGGGATTATTGTATAAAGCTATTTTTATAATCTGCATTGTTTTATTTGCTGTCATGCTCATTTTGCCCACAATAGGGAAAAACACCTTGCAGGTAGTATTGAGCCAGGCAGCAAGTGAGCAGGATATACAAGCAATCAAGCAGAGATTTCCTGAAACTAAGTATGTTGTTACAGTAAAAGATAAAGAGGTGTTTGTTGAAGGGTACAATCTCAATGTGGCGGTAATGAATGAAATAAAACGCTACCCCAACGTGATCGATGCAAGGCTACTCCCACATTGGGCAGAAAAAGTATTACTTGCAAAAAAGATTAATTTAGGGTTGGATTTGCAGGGTGGCTCATATCTGGTGCTTCAAGCTAATTACCACAAGATAGAAGAAAAAACAGGCAAGCCATTGACTAATGCTGAAAAAAACGAGATTACCGAACAGGCACTGGAATTACTCAGAAACCGTGTTGATAAATTTGGTGTGTCCGAGCCGTCAATACGGCCCAAAGGCAATGATGCAATTGAAATACAGCTTCCGGGTGTGAAGGACCCTGAAAGTGTTAAAAAGGCAATTGGCACAACTGGCCGTGTTGAATATCGGCTTGTTGATGATACGTACACTCAGAAAGCAAACCAATGGCTCAAGGAACACTATGCAGGCAAAGGGCTTCCTGAAGATCAGTTGGAACTTAATAGATTGGCTGACACAATAAAAAATGCAATTGCTCTTCCCGATACTCTGGAACTGTTGTATTATTATGAACGCAATCCTCAGACTGGCAAGCTTTTTGCAGCTTATCCCATAGTCCTAGAAAAGAAAGTTGCGCTTGCTGGCAATGATATCAGCAAAGCGTGGGTGGCACCGGATGAGTATCAGCAACTTGCTGTTCATTTCAATACAACGCCTGAGGGAGCGGCTAAATTTGCTGAAGTTACCAGCGAAAAAAATCACGGCAGGAAATTGGCGATAGTTATTGATGATAAAGTCCGCAGTGCTCCGTCTATCAGGGTGCAGATAAATACAGGACAGGCCATTATTCAGGGTGATTTTACTTATGAAGAAGTTACTGCCCTTGCTAGGATAATTAAAGAGGGTGCACTGCCAGTAGATTTAAAAATAATAGAAGAACGAACGGTAGGGCCTACACTAGGTATTGATTCAATCCAAAGTGGAGTAAAAGCGTTTATTGTTGGTATTGCAGGTATCATGCTGTTTATGCTTATATATTATAAGGGATCGGGTATTATTGCTGATATTGGATTGATTTTAAATGGCGTATTCATGTTGGCGCTATTGTCGTGGCTTGGTTTTACCTTAACACTGCCAGGTATTGCAGGTTTTATTTTAACAATGGGTATGGCGGTGGATGCAAATGTTATCATCTATGAGCGCATTAAAGAAGAATTGAAAGCAGGTAAAACACCACGTGCTGCAGTCACCCAGGGTTTTGAAAGAGCATTCTGGACAATATTTGACTCTAACATTACTACATTGCTCTCTGCATTTGTACTTTCACAGTTTGGAACAGGTCCAATAAAAGGTTTTGCAGTAACCCTTTCAATAGGTATCATCAGTTCAATGTTTGTAGCATTGTATATTACAAAATTTATTTTTGAAATGATAACGTCTCGTGATTCACTGAAAAAATTAAGTATTTAAGGAGCGGCACCTTGGAAAAAGTAATTCCATTTATCAGATACAGATTCATTGCGTATGCAATTTCAGTTACATTATTATTAATATTTTCATTGCAAACGTACCGCAATGGTGGTTTTAACTGGGGTATTGACTTTGTTGGTGGGATTAAACTCACTGCAAAGTTTGAGCAGGGAATTGACACTGCTATGATACGAAAGGTGTTAACACAGAATAAAATCAGTGCTGTTATCCAGCAGGTTGGGAAGGAAGAAGACAATGAATATCTCATTTCAACAAAGCTTGCCAGCCGTACAGAAAATGTTGAAGAAAGTACTAAAGAATTAAAAGCTGTTATTTATAACAATTTTAAGAATGTGGAAATATTAAGTATTGAAACTGTAGGACCAGCTATTGGTGATTTCTTAAAAAAATCAGCAGGCAAGCTTATAGCTCTTTCAATAATAATCATGACGTTGTATCTGGCATTCAGGTTTGAGTTAAAGTATTCCATTGCTGCCATGGTTGCGTTGCTCCATGACGTTATTCTTTCGGTGCTTTTTTGCGGATTTGCCAACATTGAGATAAATATTCCCATTGTTGCTGCTATTTTAACCATCTATGGTTATTCGGTCAATGATACTATCATCATATTTGACCGTGTAAGAGAAAATTTGCAGATAAAAACAAAACAAACGTTTATTGATGTGATTGATAAATCAATAACACAAACATTATCAAGGACACTCCTTACTGTACTTACTACTTTATTTGCTGTGTTCTCACTGTATATGATTGGTGGAGAGGGCTTAAATGAATTTGCCAGTGTACTGTTGTTTGGTTTTGTTGTTGGTGCATATTCATCTATATACATTGCATCACCATTTGTGTTATACTGGGAAAAACTGACGTTAAAAAAAGCGTGAAACTATGCCATTGCGGCATGTATGTATTCTGCTATTTGTGTGTATTGCTGCAGTTAATGCAGCTGCACAGCCTGAAGACAATCCCTACAGCTTCACTGCAATAGCAGGATTTGCAAACCAT
This sequence comes from Spirochaetota bacterium, assembly GCA_026414805.1. Taxonomy (NCBI): domain Bacteria; kingdom Pseudomonadati; phylum Spirochaetota; species Spirochaetota bacterium. Next base: position 11,881 of record JAOAIH010000038.1, read on the forward strand.
TGTGTAGAACAGAAAGAGTATTATCGAGCATATCAGGAATATCATCGCTTGCATGTATACTATCCGGATTTATATCCGTATAATTCTTTTTTTATTGCCTCATTATACTGCCGCTACCAGGGAAGAATGTACCAACCACTACTTGATACAATAACCAGCGAATCGTTGACAAAACCTGCGGTATGGCTTTTTGCCTTTGATAGTGCTTTCAACATCAATGCACCAGTATTGAATACTATTATAAAGCTATCTCCTGCTATTGAAAGTGACAATGCTGAATATAAATCAATGGTACTGAAAAGAAAACTTGCATATTTACTTGCTACGGTAGATAATTATGATGAGCTATCGCCTTATACTGCACTTACTGATAATTTTGATTTAAAGCGAATATCTGAATATAGCAGGTTTACCCACAAAAGGCTGAAAGACCCGTATGTTGCATTAGGATTGGGATTGGTCCCGGGGGCGGGGTATATATACAGTGGTAGTACTGAAAACGGTATTATTGCTGCAATAGTTATTGGTGCATGTGCTGCTATCACCTGGTTGGCAGCTGATACTGGTAATGTGGCAATTGCTGTATTTACTGGAGCTGCTGGAACATTTTTTTATGGTGGCAGTATGGTGGGTGGGTATATGGCAGCAAAAAAGGAAAACAGCCACATATTGAAAGAACTGTATGCATATCTTGAGGAAGAGTTAAAATTTGAACAGGATAGGGAAATGATATTTAACAGATATGGAAAGCCAAAGACACAATGAATTTATGGCGATAGCTCTGAAAGAAGCTTTCAGCTCTTTGGGAGCAACGTCGCCAAATCCCGCTGTTGGCGCTGTTATTGTTAATAATGATACCATAGTTGCAACGGGCGCGACTCAAGCATACGGGATGGACCACGCTGAGGTTGTTGCATTAAAGAAAGCTGCAGGGAATGCGGCAGGTGCATCTATGTATATAACACTTGAACCATGCTGCCACTTTGGGAAAACGCCACCGTGCACTGATGCCATTATTGGGGCAGGAATTGCAAAGGTTTTTATTCCCACTCTTGATCCCAATCCCGCTGTTAGTGGTAAAGGGGTCAGAGCATTAAAGCAGGCTGGTGTTGAGGTTATTTTTTTACCTGAGTTTACTCAGGCAGCTGTGGATCTGCTCAGACCCTTTAAAAAAAGCATCATGCGGCACAGGCCATTTATTATCCACAAGACTGCAACATCATTGGATGGGCGTACCGCAACAGAACTGGGCGATGCAAAATGGATAAGCTCACCTGTTTCACGACTTTTGGTGCACAGGCTCAGAGCATGTGCTGATACCATTATTGTAGGAAAGGCCACAGTGGAAAAAGATAATCCCTTGCTCAATGTGAGGTTCAGTGATTTTACCAAAGATGCTGCAAGCTTTTATGAAGCAAAGCAGTACTCTGTTTCAGGCTATTGTAATAGCTTTATACAGGGATTGCTTGAATCCTGGAAAGCTGATGTGACACATGAATTAAGGAAAATAGTAATAGGCTTGCCTGAAACATTGCAGAACATACATCTTTTTCATGATCCTACTGCATATTTTTTTATATCACAAAGGCAAAGAGAAACACTGTTGAAACGTAACGATTATGAACTCATAAAAAAGTGTATTGACAATGGCAGGATACGATTTTTGCAATCATATTCTGGTACAGAACAGATTCATGAGTTACTTGACATATTGTATTCTATGGGATCTATGATTGCAATACTTGAAGGTGGCGCTACAGTTGCGGGGTCATTTTTTGATGCAAATGAAATTGATCAGTGCATGTATTTCTATAGCCCAATTCTTGTTGGCAAAGGGAAAAATATCATTGAAGGCAAGGGCAGACAATATATCAAAGACTCACTTAAACTTCATGACATCACCCATGTGTTTCTGGGTCATGATATGCTACTATCAGGTTATAAAGAAATTTATCAGTTTGAGGCACTGTAAATGTTTACAGGCATAATAGAAGAAATTGGAATAGTGCAATGGCTAAAGCCTTCAGCAAATGGTAAATTAATTTCTATTAATGCTCGTACTGTTATTGAAGGCACTAAAATAGGCGATTCCATTGCCATTGATGGCGCCTGCCAAACTGTAACAGATATAGGGGATGATTATTTTACTGTATTTGCCTCAAATGTGACGCTTGGCATAACCACGCTAGGTAAGTTTACATCAGGGACACGGGTTAACCTTGAACGTGCACTTCAACCTACAGGGAGGTTGGGTGGTCACCTGGTGCAGGGGCATGTTGATGCTACTGGTACCATTGTTGCCATGAAAAAATTGACAGATGGACTCCATGTATCACTTGCTGTGCCTGAGAGCATCAGTATGTTCATTGTACCAAAAGGCTCTATTGCGGTTGATGGCATATCACTCACTGTAGTGGATAAAAAAAATACAGTGGAACTATACTGTATTCCAGAAACTATTGCAAATACCACGTTGGCACAAAAAAAGCAAGGGGACTATGTAAACATTGAAGTTGATGTTATTGCCAAGTATGTGTATTATATGCTGCAGTCGTTTAAGGGTGGCGATAGCTCATTGGAAAAGAAACTCAAAGAAGAAGGTTTCTGGAGTTAATGAATATATGCACGGTTTGCTGTTGAAGCTAAGAAGAATTTTTATTGGCGATTCACGAAATGTGACTGACCCTTCTATATTTCATAAGCTTTCTCTGATTGCATTTTTTGCCTGGGTTGGGTTGGGTGCAGATGGTCTCTCATCATCGTGTTATGGTCCTGAGGAAGCATTTCTTGCGTTAGGGAGCCATCACTATCTTGGAATATTTGTAGCAGTTGGTGTAATAATCACTATTACTATTATCAGTATAAGCTACCATTATATAATTGAACTTTTTCCATCAGGGGGTGGTGGATATTTAGTTGCAAGCAAGTTACTTTCCCCTACAGCTGGAATGGTGTCAGGATGTGCACTGTTAATTGACTACCTGCTTACAATTACACTATCAGTGGCCAGTGGTGCTGATGCTCTCTTCAGCTTTATACCATATCAGTACCATTATTATAAAATATATGTGGCCATTGGCGGTGTTATTGTTCTTACTATTCTCAATCTGAGAGGGGTAAAAGAATCGATAGCTCCTCTTGTACCGGTCTTTATTATTTTCTTAGCCACCCATCTATTTGTTATTATATATGCAATTTTAAACCAGGTCGTTGCTACTCCAGAGTTTGTAAATAATGTAATAGTGGATGTGGGCAATTCAAGGTCTGAATTAGGCACAGTAGGAATGTTGGTGCTAATACTTAAAGCATATAGTATGGGTGCTGGCACATTTACTGGTATTGAAGCAGTCTCAAATGGTATACCATTATTGCGAGAGCCAAAAGTGCACACTGCAAAGAAAACTATGAATTACATGGCCATATCACTTTCTATAATGGCTGGGGGGCTGATGATAGCGTATTTGCTCATGCATGTTGAACATGTTCCTGGTAGGACATTAAATGCAGTGCTTTTTGAAACAGTTTCTTCATCATGGCCATCAGGGATAAAGGAAACTTTTATAGTGATCACTCTTTTGTCCGAGGCGGCTCTTCTTTTCTTTGCTGCACAAACTGGTTTTTTAGATGGTCCGCGCATACTTGCAAATATGGCAATAGATCGTTTCATGCCAACCCGTTTTGCCTCACTGAGCGACAGGCTTGTAATGAAAAATGGTATACTGTTGATGGGCATTGCTTCAATTATACTTATGATTTATTCGGGAGGTTCGGTTAAACTACTGGTAATATTTTACAGCATCAACGTGTTTATTACCTTTTCATTATCGCAGCTTGGCATGTTGCGGCACTGGTGGATGGTCAGACAAAAGGAAAGTTACTGGAAACGAAAATTTTTTGTTAATGGAACAGGTTTAATCCTTACTTCATTTATTTTATTTTCGGTAATATTCCTAAAATTCTCTGAAGGTGGGTGGATGACCATATTTATTACAGGTTTTGTGGTCATAACTTCTATTATAATAAAAAAGCATTATAATGACACAGCAAACTTACTTGGCAGATTACAGCAGCTTGTGGACTTGGTAAAGGCTGAGGAAAGTCAATGGGATACAACAGCCGAACACAATAATAACGATGTGAGTCCAATAGATAGTAATTCACGTGTAGCTGCATTGTTTGTGAATGGATTTAGTGGTATGGGGCTGCATACACTTTTCTCCATCCAGCGTTTATTTCCAGGAATGTATAACAACTTTATTTTTATTCAGGTAGGCATTGTTGATTCTGGTATGTTTAAAGGAGCAGCAGAAATCAACAAATTGAGAGAGCATTGTAATAATGAGCTTGATAGATATGTTGCGTATATGCGCAAACACGGCTACAACGCTATACGATATTTTTCTATTGGTGTGGATGTGGTGGAGGAGTCAGTAGCTATTGCAAAAGAAATAATATCATTGTATCCCAATACTATTTTTTTTGCTGGGCAATTGGTTTTCCCTCAAGATACTTTTTTAAGCCGATTACTTCATAACTATACTGCGTTTGCTATACAGCGTGAGTTTTATCACAGGGGTATGCCAATACTGATATTGCCAATTCGGCTATAGATGATGGTGGTATGCCAATTAATTTTGCCTGTGTAATTGTTTAACAGCTCCATTTGACATGGCCGATAGGTAAATAGCGTGTATGACTTCTAATGTGCTATATCCATCATAGCCACTTGATTTTACCTCATGTGTGTGCTTAAGACATTTTTTTACTTCCTTATATAATCTTGTAAAATAATCAGGTTTTCCAGCTGGTGTGAGAGGCCTACATACTAAATCATTAAATCCTGTGTAGAATTTTGATTTTTCTGGCTTAAAGACATAAAGATATCCGTTACCGATAACTATCTTACCTCTGGTGCCAAATATCTGCAATTCAAACATAAAGTAATCTCTGTATCCACTTGCTTCAAGGATTACATGTATGCCTGAGGAGGTGATACAATGAGCTATCGCATAATCTTCATAAATTGAAGTTTTTGCGTATTGTGTAGTATTTCCCTGTACCTGTACTATGCTTCCAAAAAGATACTGGACTATGTCTATAAGATGAGTACCATCATGAAGAAGAGGTCCGCCTCCTGAACCTGGTTGATGTGTTTTTGAAGGGGTAAACACAAAACCATGGACTGATGAGATGCTGCCAATCACGTTCTTGGCAATGAGTTTTTTTACATAGTTATACCGATAGTCATAACGCCGTTCATGGTTAATGATGAGCGTGGTGTTAAAAGTGTTGCACACCTCTATCAATGTCTTTGCCTCCTCAAGTGTAGAAGCAATTGGCTTTTCGCATACGATGACCTTTGCACCGTTTTGTGCTGCTGCAATGCCTATTTGCGCATGTGTGTGAGTCCACGAGGCAATTATAACACAGTGGGGTTTCTCCTGGGCTAGGAGCGTTTGGTAGTCAGTGTAACAGCGGGATAATGAAATACCAGCTTCTTTTGAGAAAGCCTGCAGACGTTTGGTGTTAATGTCGCATGCACAGGTTATGGCAAGTTTTGCAGCTTTAGCTCCACCATAATGAGTGCATGGTTTATACCGTAAAGGGTCATTCTCAAGTAAAAACCCAATACGCCCACAACCGATGAGTGCCACCACAGGTTTCATGCAAAACTACAAAATTGGAAGATAGGTATTAATTTCATAATCGGTGATGTGACGGTTATACTGGTCAAGTTCATAATATTTATTTTCAATAAATAATTCAACAAGCGTATCACCAAAGGCTTTACGCATAAGGCTACTTTTTTCAAATAATTTTAATGCATCAGATAAATTAGAAGGAAGCGACTTTTCGTAAAAACTTGATTTTTTTTCACTGAGATTATGTGGCTTTGGGAGAGGGGCTTTTTCATCAATACCAGTAAGCCCTGCAGCAAGAATAGCTGAAAAAAGCAGATACGGGTTGCATGCTGGATCAGGGTTTCTTAGTTCCACACGTACAGAATTGGGGTTATCAGTTCTGGAGGTTGTTATTCGGATGAGTGATGATGGGTTGTTAATACTCCATGACAGATCAATAGGTGCTTCAAATCCATAGTTCAAGCGCTTGTAAGAATTTACCCATTGGTTGGACACAGCAAAAAATTCGGGGGCATGTTTCAGCAGGCCTGCAATGTAATGTTTTGCTATATCTGAAAGCATATATTCATCATTTTTATCGTAAAAAACATTTACTTCATTCTGGAATAATGACTGATGTATATGCATACCACAACCATTGTACTGTGATAGTGGTTTAGGCATAAATGAAGCATAGATATTATTTTGTTGAGCTATCTCCTTTGTTGCAGTTTTAAAAGTCATGATGTTATCAGCAATAGTTAGTGCATCATCATGCCTAAGGTCAATCTCATGCTGGCTGGGTGCACCTTCATGGTGCGATGATTTCACGCCAATCCCCATCTCTTCAAGGGTAAGTACCATTTGCCTGCGAATGTCGCTTGCACTGTCAAGCGGAGTTAAATCAAAATAGCCTCCCCTATCAAGAAACTGCGGTGATTCTGAATTTTTGAACAAAAAGAATTCAATTTCAGGGCCCACATAAAACAAATATCCTTTATCAGATGCCTGTTTAAGATTTTTGTAGAGTATATACCGCACATCACATTCATAGGGAGTCATGTCGGGGTTATAGATATAGCAGAACATACGTGCCACAGAATTGCTTTTAGGGCGCCATGGCAGAATTTCGAATGTCTCAATATCGGGCATGGCTATCATTTCTTTTTCGGTTCTGCGTACAAATCCATGTATGGTTGAACCGTCAAACCGCACTCCATCTTCTAGGGCATCCTCAAGTTCGTTTATAGTGATTGCAAAGCTTTTTAAAAATCCCAGAATATCAGTAAACCACAGTCGTATAAACTTCACATCGTTATCATGTGCAGTTTTCAATATGTATTCACGATTGTCCATTATCGTATACCATTCCTCTTAATTCCATGTAGTGAAGCAATTCTTATAACCGCTTCATAGTATTCATCTTTAGTAATTTTACCTTCAGCCATTTCTTCATACAGCAGCCTCAGAAGCAGATAAAACATATATCGCCTCCCTTACAATGATATGTACTGCTGTTGTATTAATCGGCCTGAAAGTGTAATGAAATTACAGGGGGAGTAGCTTATTTTGTCAATTAAAAGCTGATATATATGAGTAAAATAAAAATAATAAGTAGGAGCACAAACAATGAAATAATAACATATGTAAGCTTTGAAAAACCTACATCTTCATAGGTTGTTGAAGCAGTTAACGGTGCCTGTGAAGGTTTTGGTATGGTTTTTTGTGTCATTGGCCCATCAATGATAGGGTCATACAGACGCAATTTTACCTGACGTTCGTCTTCTATACATTTGCCGTAAATGCCAGGACCTATGCGGGTGAGTATTTCGATGGGTTCATTTTTACCATCAGATTTTATATCTATAACTTCAGTGGCTATTGGCTTTATGTGATTTTCCACTCTAAGTCCCAGTAAATCAATGAAGTAATTTGCTCTATCAGTATTGGGTATGATTTTTGTCATTATTTTATCGCCAACTTTTAATTCGTAGATAGGTTTACCTTTCACTGGTGCAAGTATTGGTTGAATGTTTAATATAACAGCTCCCTCTTCCAGTTCAGTTTCCGCAGTTGACGTTTTTTCTTCAGGTTGGGTATACCGTTTTTCTTTTGTCTGTGTAAATTCTTCGGCAGTTACTTCTTGGATGCTGGTTTCAAGTACTAGATTTTTATCGTGAATGACCCTATTTATAGTGTCAAATAGAAAGGTATCTATACTATCGTAATCATAATTATTTGCGTAATCGTAAAGTTGATTTGTTTTGACTTCTTCACTTGCTATTTCTTTAAAATTGTCCATTATTGAGTTTGTTAAATTTGCATTAAAATTGCCTTTCCATTTAAGTTCAAGAATAACCTGTTCATATTTATCCCACGGAAGATGAGGTTCATTATCGTATATATTAGAAAAAGTTGAAACAGCAACATTATAGGTATCAATACGTCTGTCTTGGTTAAAAATAATAATGAAAAGGCCGTACAAATTCATAGAAAGAGCTTTAAAGCGCCCCTTTATTATTATTAAATGATCGCTGAAAAGATTATCGTTGTTGCTGTCTATAGCCATACATTATTCCACACAAAATATGTATATATATATTTACTATCGGCAATTTTATATGTTTTGCTAATAAATCTGGTAACTATCGCCACATGCACCACTATAATCAATATATACACATAGATAATAATAATATTGTCAATATAAAAATTTTTTATTTGATTAATTTTATATATATACTGTGTATAAATATGCGTATAAAGCAAAGAAATGCAAATGAGGAAGCAAATGAAAGGGATGGAACTTTTAACCGACCTGTACGAATTAACTATGATGCAGGTCTACATGAAAACGGGTATAATTAATAACTATTCCATTTTTGATATGTTTTTCAGGAAAACACCTTTCAATTCGGGATATGTTGTCTTTGCCGGGTTGGAGCAGGTAATTGAATATCTGCAAAACCTATCGTTTTCAAAGGAAAGCATTGACTATCTTTACTCATTACATATCTTTTCGGATGATTTTTTGGACTATTGCAAGGAGTTTCGATTTACAGGGAGTCTATATTCCTTTCAGGAGGGAGATTTAGTCTTTCCTGAAGAGCCTATAATGCGAGTGGAGGCTCCGTTAGGACAAGCTCAGCTTATTGAAACTGCACTGTTGAATTGCATAAATTTTCAGTCGCTTGTTGCCACTAAGGCAGCACGTGTATGTTATGCTGCAGGTGGTAGGCAGGTGATCGAGTTTGGCTTGCGGCGTGCTCAAGGGCCTGATGGTGGGATTAGTGCAAGCAGGGCATCGTTTATTGGTGGATGTATTGGCACTTCAAATGTTTATGCTGGCCAAAAATATGGAATACCAGTAAAAGGCACCCATGCGCACAGTTTTGTGATGGCGTATGATAATGAGATAGAAGCATTTGATAATTATACCAAAGTATACCCTGATAATTCAATATTGCTTGTAGATACGTATGATACGTTACATTCGGGTATTGTTAATGCGATAGCAGCTGCAAAGAAGCTTGCAGCAAGTGGCAGGCGTCTTGTGGGAATACGACTTGATAGCGGTGATCTTTTGGATTTGAGCAAAAAAGTGCGAAAGTTACTGGACGCTGAAGGCTTGGAGTATGTTAAAATAGTTGCATCTAATGATCTTGATGAATTTCGCATTGATCAATTAGTACGTCTAGGCGCTCCTATTGATATTTTTGGTGTGGGTACACGGCTTGCAACAGGATATCCTGAGGCAGCTTTATCCGGTGTGTATAAAATGGCCGCAATAGAAAAAAACGGTACGTTAATCCCCAAAATGAAAGTATCTGATGAAATGTCAAAGGGTACCATTCCTTCAAGGAAGAATGTGTACAGGTATTATAATAGTGACAATGCTATGTGCTTTGACATTATATGCCAGGATAATGAAATTATACTGGATGGCGAAGTGTTTGATATAAAAGGCAACAGGTATGCTATAGACAAACATCTTGTTTCTCAATGTATGCATGTTCCAATTTTTCAAAATGGGTCATTAGTATATTCAATACCGTCACTACAGGATATTCAGCATCATTGTGTTACCAGTATGCAGTCACTTCCTGAATCGTTTAAAAATATTTACTATCCATCAGAGTATCAGGTATATATTAGCCCCGGGCTTTTTAATTTGGTTGAATCCATGCGAAGTGCAATCCACAAGAAAAATGAATAAATTATAGTTAAAATATGGTTGAAGTTGTTGACTTATATACTATAATGTGGTGTCATATTGAAAGAATTATGCTAATATATTATAGTTTTCATCTAAAAACATAAGTACTTTAGTGCGGTTGATTTTAGTGACTCAGGAGTGTAATTGATTCCTGAGCATTACAGGAATTATAGTGGTAAAGTCTATTGGTAAAGGAGGTTATGCATATACGTATGAATGGTGAAGAAGTTAAAAGCAATCTGCCCGGCAATATTACTAAGAGTTTGGTGGTAAAGGTTATCATTGTTGCTCTAATTGTTATTTTTGTATTATGGTTAATTTTTAATATCAAGGATTATGGCAAGGTTAATTTGATAGTGTCAAATGAAGAGATTACATCAAATGACAAGGCTTCTGTTCAGAAGTTTGTGGGAAAGGATAAGGTGTATTTTTTTATTGATAGAATCATTAAGCCGTCTCTTGATTGTAATACAGTAACAGTTGTGATTGATTATTTTGAAAATAATTCCTTTACTCAGTATAAACAGATTACATTTGAAATAGATAAAAACTTTAAATATCTGAGTACATATATACCTCAGGAGTATTTTAAAAGGGATGGCAGATATCAGTTGAAAGTTTTACTGGATGGCAAACTTATGGCCACAAAGGAATTTGAAGTAGAAAAATAAATTGGTGAAGGTGTACAATGAGACATTTTTTTATTTTATTTATTCTTTTTTTAATTATATCTCCTACTGATGGTTTTTCTGATCAGTTGACAGCTGATAGGGCTATACAGGAAAACAAAGAATTTATTGAATTTATGGATGTGCCAATATCAAATTTTGGTGATAAATATAAAGAGGAGTTCAAAGATATATATCAGATTCATTTCAACGCTGAAGTGGCATACTTACAATCTGATTATAACAGGGCTTTCAGGAATGTATATGAATCACAGAAAAAACAAGCTGATCTGTATTCTAAGCTTGTTCGTGAGTATCTTGATGAAACAAAAAAATATTTAGATGCAATATCTCCCGAGGTAATTAAATCTAAAAACAAAAAGGCACGGCTTTACCTTAATCTGGCATATAGAGACCGTGAGGTTGCACGTACCCATCATACAGTGGCAGATGCGTCAAATCCCAGGTTGTGTTCTAATAAGATATATAAATATATTGAGGCAATAAAAGTTCTTCGTCGGGCGCGACGGTATGGCTTTTTGGCTATTTTTGAATCCCAGACTGATGAAACAAAGAAAAAGATTTATAACCACCTGTTTGAAATAGAACGCGAAAAGGGTAATTTGTTCTATGTCAGGTTTATATCAAAAACCGAGCAGGAAATAATTGACGAAATGCAAAAGGAATATTATGAAGTGCAACTACCAGGGATAACAGGACAACCACAGAAACAGGAAGAAACGTATGAAAAGCGCATTGAAAAAAGAGCACGTTTTAGGGATGAGCGAAGGGTTGCTGAATATCTCTTAACAGCAGAATTTGAAAAAGCCGAACCCATAATTAGAGATTATGTTAAGGATTTTAATTTTAATCTTATTGTAGCAGCAATTGAATTTTTAGTGGTAAATAAATCACCGGTAACTGCAAATTTTACTGTTGAACAATTGAAACGATACCACGACGATAATTACTCTCGGTACTATAGCCCTTCTACACTGAATACGTTTGCAGGAGAAATGAAAGTAATTGATGCAATAGAAAAAAAGCCGGAAGGGGAAGCATCTGAAGAAAAACTTACTACAGAGAGTAAACCTAAATAGAATTAATGTAAGAACGCTACAGTTTGAGGATAAAAGCAGTAGTGTATTATTACCGTACAGGATGGTTGTATATGGATAATTCTGAATTGCTCAATTCAATCCACAGGAGAATGATGAATGAATTGCTAAATCATTCTCAGGGCAGGTCAAGTGCACCTAAACTTAAAGAGATCATAGCTATAGATCAAAACTTAAGAAAAGAGATTGCTGATCTTTATGCGCGCCTGGTAGATTTAGGGGACAAAGAGATGGCAATCAATATTTTATCTGATCATGTTGCTATTATGGTGGAAATGATAGTTAGTTTTAAAAGCGATAAATGAATAGTATTCTGAGGTGCAGTTATGAAGAAACTCATTATTGTCATACTTGGGATATTTATTGTAGCTTGTGCAGGCGAAGAGTTTGGGGGTTTAGGGATTGAAGTTCCTGCTGGTCCTGAGAAAGTAAGCAAGGACAAGCCGTTTGTTATAGCTAGTGTATATGAAGGTGGGACAGGATATCAGGCAGGGCTTAAAGAAGGTGATATTATTGTTTCAGTTGACGGAGTTCCTGTTGAAGGATTGCAATATGATTATATTGTTACAAACCTGTTGCGTGGTAAAGTAGGCAGTGTTGTAACACTGGAAATTAAAAGAGGCGATACTCTAATGTTATTCAGGGTGATGCGGGGAAAAATTGTTTTAAAATAAAATTTACAGTGCAATGAAGAAAATTACTGATACTATAATCATGGTTTTTTCCATACTTTTCTGGATTGTTATAATTGCAGATGCAATATACTGGTTTTTATTTTAAAAGGCTTATATGGAGAACATGCTAGCGGAGTAATCGATGGCTCAAAGTATTGTGGCCAAGGTTAAAGACTCAATAGAAAAAATGCCACCTCTATCTCCAGTGGTACATAAGATTATTATTGTTGCAAATGATGTTACCTCATCTGCACAACATTTGACAGATGTTATTCAACTTGATCCAGTGTTAACTGCAAAAGTAATACGTATGGTTAATTCAGCATATTTTGGATTACCACAGGAAATTAAGTCATTAAAACAGGCTGTGGTTATGCTTGGCATAAATACTATAAAGAATGTTGCCCTGTCATCAGCGTTAATGGGAAAGATTTCCTTAAAAAAAGGTGCTATTGATGCTGAAGAGTTCTGGAAACATTCTATTGGAGTGGCAGTTGCGTCAAAGTTAATTGCATTGCGGTTGGGTATTGACAAAAAGCTTCTGGAAGAGTTTTTTATTGCAGGGCTCATTCATGATATTGGCAAGGTCTTGATGAATAATTTTTTCCCCGAAGAGATGAAACAAATAATTGAGGTCTCGCAATCAAAAGGTGGATTAATTATTGATATTGAAAAAAATATATTAGGCTTAACTCATGAAGAGATTGGCATTGCAATTGGTAAAAAATGGAATTTTGAAAATAATCTCCTTTACGCTGTTGGCAGGCATCATATACCGGTATTGAAGGGTGATTCTGCTATCTATTCAATGGTGGTGCATATTGCAGATACTTTTGCAAAAGTTTTAAAAGTTGGCTTTAGCGGCAATTACGTAATTGACCCAATTGATGAAACAATCTGGCAAACGCTAAATATTAATGAGGAGATAGTTTTTGAGGCACTATCTCCCTTGCACGATGAGATACAAAAGGCTAAGTTATTCTTACAATGAGTACGCTGACGGTAACATTTTGGGGAGTGAGGGGGTCCATTCCTGTACCTGGACCTGATACTATGAAATATGGGGGCAATACAGCTTGCCTTGACTTGCGTTCAGATGCAGGTGACTGGATTGTGTTTGATGCTGGAACGGGGCTTAGAGTTCTTGGCGAATCACTGGATTTATCTAAACAATATACAGTAAATTTATGTATTTCTCATCCTCACTGGGATCACATCAACGGCTTCCCGTTTTTTCCAGTTATCTATATTCCGGGTAATACAGTTAATATATATGGTCCTGGAACATTTGAGAAAAGCCTTGAGGAGATAATTCGTGGCCAGATGCAGTACAGCTATTTCCCGGTTCGCACGGATGAGTTGCGTGCCAATATTCATTTTTATGAAATAAAAAACAACCAGTTTACTGTTGGTAATTTTACCGTGTACACGCATCTTCTCAATCATCCGGTAACCTGCTATGGTTATAAAGTAATGTATGGTAAAAAAATCTTTGTATATTTAGGCGACAACGAGCCATATTATAATGTATACAAGGATAACGATCCGGAAATAATGGCATTTGCAAAACAGATGAATGAGCAGCTGGTTGAATTTGTACGAAATGCTGATGTTCTGGTATCAGATGCACAGTATATCCCTGCCGAATATCCAAAGAAAACTGGCTGGGGACACAGTACCACTCACCATGTCATTAACTTGGCACTTAAAGCTAAAGTGGGAACACTGTTTTTATTTCACCATGAGCCATTACGAAAAGACAAAGAATTGGATGCCATAGTTACTCATTATCGAAATGTTCTGAAGAAAAAAGAGTTGTCTTTAAATCTTTTTGCAGCAGCTGAAAGAGAATCGTATACATTTTAATCATTCATAAATAATTGTATTCCTGCCAGAATTTTTTGCTTTGTAAAGATTATCATCAACTTTTTTTATGATGTCGTCTACTGTTTCAAATTTTCCTAACATGTCTTTAATAGATACAATACCAATGCTTGCAGTCACGCTAAAGGTAATGTTACGGTAAGAATGCTCTGTATCCATGATTTCCTGTTTCATCCGTTTTGCAACATTCATTGCATCATCTGGTTTTGTTTCAGGAAGTATAACCATGAATTCTTCGCCACCATAACGGAAAGCTAGATCAGAATCACGTAGCTGGTTTATTATTATTGAAGAGATTTTACGAAGAACGATATCACCCACCTGATGGCCATAGTTGTCGTTTACTGATTTAAAATGGTCTATATCAAGCATTAAAAGCGATAAATCACGATTATACCGTTTGGCGCGTTTAAACTCAAGTTCAATTTGTTCTATGAAATATCTTCTGTTGTAAAGCCCCGTTAATGGATCAGTAATGGACAACCACTTTAATATTTCAGTGCGCTGTTCAACCATTTCTTCAAGATTGTTTGAATATTTTTCCAGTAACTTCTTTGATTCCATCAATTCATTGACTATTGTATCCTTTTCACGCAGGAGTGAATCTGATTTGGCTTTAAATTGTCCAAGCTGCTGTATCAACTGAATCAATACTTCTTTTGAAAATGGATCTATATTTGTATATTCTGCATTAATCAGTGATTGGATTGAACGCAGAAGAAGCACAAAAGGCTTTGCGGCAAACAGAGCCATATAAATACTAAAAACGATGTTTATTATAGCAATACCTGCAATAATAGTGAGAGTGAAAGTGATAGCATTAATTGTATAGAAAAATATGCAGATAGCTCCTGTCACTACTATATTGTATAATAGAAATTTTATGAAGAGTGTAATTGTAGTTTTATTGAGCATACAATACATGCCTAATCATAAAGGCCGTTGCGTATGCCTTCAATAAGTGCAATAACATTTTTGCCTAAATCTGGGATATAGTAGCCACCTTCCAGGATAGCAAAAATATGGCCTTTACAGTAAAGTTTTGCATGGTTTCCAGCAATCTGGCCTATTGTATAGTAGTCCTGAGTTGAAAGGTTTGCGCCCCAATCTTTTATATACTGGTCAAACCCTGCGCTGATGCCCAGTATGTCAGCACCGCCACATTCCTGCAACCGTGTTCTTGTTTCATTTATAAAATCAACAGGGTTGGATGATTGAATATTCAGCACAGGGACATTTGCATTGGACTTAAAAATTGCATCGGTACCGTCTCCAAAATGAAGATCAATATCAAGAATTATTGCTTTCTTTATCACATTATCAGCAAGCAATCTCTTTATGGCAATTCCCATATTGTTAAAATAGCAGAATCCCCAGTTGTGGTCTGGATTGGCATGATGCCCTGGAGGACGTATGACGGCAAAGCTTGGTTTTCCATCTAGTGCCATACTTGCAGCAGTGATTGCTCCCCCAGCAGAAAGTTTTGCCACAGAAAAGCGTACTTCATCCTGTTTTTCCATCATGAGCAATCCTTCAGAGTGGCACAGTAAAATATCGTCATCGGTGCAGCTTTGGGGTTTAATTATAGGGTAACTATCGCCAAGATCTTTCATGATTTGCCGTACACGATCTGGTTTTTCCACTGATGCAGTAACATAGCTTGTTGTGTATAAAGGGTCATATATTATGTAAAAAGGGCGCTGCATAACCACACTCCTTTGAAAGTATGATTTAATAAATTCCCGTGTACTGCCATTCTGGACTTCTTCCTGAATTTCCCTTACATTTGAAGACAACACCACCTTAATTAAAAGATCACATCTAAGGTGAGCGCGGTGATTCAGGAATATAACTTAAAAATTGTAATCGTTAACATTTCAATAGCATCAGCACACAAAATTGTAAAATATGCAAAAGGTTGACACGTTACAGTTCCAGCAAAGCCTTTTATGGCGTTTACTGACTTATTTATATAGTAAATGAGTAAATAGTAAATGTCAAATGAGTTTTTCAAAAACTCTTGCCGCAGTGCTTGCGCACTGCAGCAAGATGGGAGATAAAAATAAATATCAAATGAGTATTTCAAAGTATTTTGGTTAAGGAGAACAAGCACTGCGGCTAGATGGGAGATAGGAATAAATGTCAAATAAGTATTTCAAAGTAGTTTGGTTAGGGAGGACAAGCACTGTGGCTAGATGGGGGATTTAAATAAAAGTCAAAAAGGTTTTTCAAAACATGTTATTAAAACGGGCGTTCTTTTACGTTAAACTGCCACAGTTCAACCAATTTTTCAAATTCTTTATCTTTTGGTTTTCCTTCGTATGCTTTATTGCGCCGTTTGATAAGATACATTACGGTACTATCTTCCAGTAAAAATTTTTCACCAAGTGTATTGAGTTTACGGATACAGTAATTAAGATTATAGGTTTGGAAGTCACCTATATATTGCGATGAAGCAATAGTTGGCTCAAATTTCATTAAAAGTTCAGTAAAATATAATGCAAGCCGCCATGAATCATTACTGCCACCTAGACCAGCTTTGAAGTACATACTCAGCTTTTCATATAAATTAATATTGTGATAGTAAGATTCAAAGACTATGGATATTAATTCCGGGAACAGGTTAGTAATTTCAATGATGTCAATGGGCTCATTGCGACTTTTAAAATAATCAAAAATCTTTTTGCTGGTTTCATTGTCAAGGGGTTGGGGGTCAATGAGTTCAATGAACATGTCCTTTATTATTGTACGGACTTTGCCAGCTTTTTTGAGATATATTTCTATCTCCACTGGCTCTACATAGTAATTTATTTTGTCATTGACTTCCATTTGAAAGCAACGGTACCTTCATTTAATTTTTGCAGGTTTTAATTCATTCATTTGCTGTATTAATAGTTTAACTGTTTCACGGTGTTTATTAGTTATTGCTGCGTTCATAGCTTTTTGTGCTAAATTGTCATCACGGATTCCTTTATCAATTTTTTTCTCTAATTCGTCAATTAATGTATAAAAGGCAATATTAAGTGATAGTAGTTTTCTTTCGGAAATACCCCAGAGAGTATCACCAGGCTTTACTATAATAATTTCACCATCCAAAAGAATAAATCTATTACCTGGATAAATCCAGTGAGGATTTTTTTCTTTCAGACTTTTTATGTCTATACGGCTGTAGCCATTTTTTAGCGCAACATCGTTGGCGTAAAAGAAGATATCCCTATCTGAAATATGAATATTATATTTTTTAGTCAGATATTCACTATACCGTGCCTGGCGTTCACGTTCTTGCTTTGCTTGATATGCTGTGAAAGCTTGGAAACCACCATACAATAAAGCTGCAACAGCAACTACAGTAATAAGTGCAATACTTGCTTTTTTTATTACAGCCAATCGTTTTTTTATCTTCTCCTTTGTAATGAGTTGTAAATTGAGCTTTTGTGTTTTCAACATCTGGCTTTTTCTTTTGTGTATTGCTTTTTCAATTTCCTTTGCTTCTTTTGCAATTGAGTCATTTTTTTCATAGAACAGGTCTAACAGTTCTTCTAGCCTTTTACGATCCCTATCCATACGAGCAAATATCTGTGGCATGACAGTCGTCTGTGGAATTGAACCTTCATTGAGCGTTTCGATTAAACCAAAAGGGAAAGAATGCGCAATCTGTACTGGCTCGCATATCATATAGGCGTTGGTATCATAAAGCATAATAGTACATTTATGCCCCTTTTTAGGCAAAAACTGCGACTTGTATTTATAGATTATTTGTTCAACACGTTTGTGGGTAGTCCTGTTAACAGTAGTATGCACTATAATCCGCAGTGCCTGCAGTACGTTGTATAATGTATGTGGCGATAGCTCCTGTGAAATCAGATTTTCCACAGAATCAAAGTCTTCAGCAGCAATGGCCTTTGCCAGCTCTTTGGTGCAATGTGAAAGAATATCGGTAAGTAACCTGTTGCTATCCTCATAGTAGCGAATATCATACTGCTGGTTGGGATAACAATAGAGTAAATTGTTAATGGGGACTGCTTCTCGGTTACTATCGACAACAACAACGGGTGAGATATTGCGTATAAGCATAGAAGCTTTTTTGAAAATCTGGTAATCAATAATATACAGATGGGCATTCGTTTCTATGGCACGAGTGATTTCGGATGGATCATGAATGTATACTATAGTAATATCCTTTGTGGCTGGCTTTACATTTTTGATGGTGATGATACAATTGTTAGATGATGCAATATTCTGTATTATAATGCCTTCAGGATTATCGCACATATAATTTTTTGATGATTTATAGTGCAATGTACACTGATTGAAGAGCTTCTGAAGCAATTTTATTTCATCCTCATTTGAATGGAAAATACGCAGCCTACCACTTGTGGCATTCTTCCATTTAACAAGAGGAATCAGAGGCATACTGTTAGTGGTAGTGGTAATGACATCACGGATATTTGCGGGATCAATTTCAAGTTCTGAAAATGTGCTGTAGTAGCGCAGCGGCACTCCTATAGAACTGAATAAATTGTTTTTATAAAACAAACATGCACTGTTAGCAACAGCAAAGCCACAGCCTGCATACCGTGTATTGTTGGATAGCTCTGAAAGCTTGTTGTGCACCAGTACATCGCCAGGATAATTCTGATGAACTTCTTTTAAATCAAACATAGTTTTTTGATTGTGAACTATTTTGAAGTTGCTATCGGTATAAAAAACACCCAAGAAAGTTTCCCTGTCGGAGATGATCTGCTCTTTTGAAAGCTGGGGAATATCCTGCTCGATATCAACAATGGTTACATTGTTCAGATCAAGCCCAAATAACTTTTGAAATTCAAGGTAGCGTTTTACTATAAGCTTGCTGCCAATATAGCGGTTTGAGAATAGATAGCGCGGGTCAATGTTATATTGTTCGTGTGAAGGGTTGCCGGTAATAAGGTCTGTGATAATTATATTTTCAATAAGGGGGATAATGCGGGGTGTGAGGGCAAGGCTGTTGCCAATACGTATAAATGGTTTTTCATCTTCTGTTGAATCGCCTGTGAAGACAATAAAGCATTCGGGAGAAATTATAAACAGCCTGTCGTCATCATTTTTAATTATTTGTTGAATAGTCATAATGGCTTTACCCTCATGCTGAAAAAATAAACAAATTTACGGAAATTGGCATTACCTCATCCCGTGTTTGACGGTTCTATAGTATACTGTCATTTTGGGCTTGACCCAGAATCTTCACTCACTATCAAGATCCTGAACCAAGTTCAGGATGACTTTTCTGCATTTGTCATTCCGGGCTTGACCCGGAATCTCACTTGCCATCAAAATACTGAATCAAGTTCAGGATGACCTTTTCTGCATTTGTCATTCCGGACTTGATCCGGAATCCAGTCCCGCTATTGGCGGGATTGGTATGACTATAGGGGTAGGGATAACGCATTGGTTTGCGTCACCCCTCCCTCCGAACCGGACGTGCGGATCTCCCGCATCCGGCTCTCCGGTCGGCGGTTTTACCTCACGAGGATTGGAGTAAAGCTCGATGGGCATCTTCAAGGCTAAAGAACCCAGCAGCCCGAAAGAATCGGTTCGGCCATCGATAATGGTCATAGCCCCCGCTGATCCCCTTCCGCTTGGATCGACGACGGAGGATACTCCTCAAGCGGCGCCGTATCCACTGGTCAAGGTGAAGAAAAGTTCTCCCATTACTGTGCTTGAAGTATTCAAACCATCCGTGAAGGGTGCCGTTCACATTCGCAATAATGCATTCCAGAGAGTGCCCGTTGGATCGCCCTGTTTTCGCACGAATGGTTTCCTTCAGCTTTCTCAAACTCTTCTTCCGTGGCCATCGGGTCCCTCCCTCAAAGTGATACCCAAGAAAGTCAAACCCTTGGCCGGGGGTGCTCACGTTTACCAAC
>JAOAIH010000039.1:0-24294 GCA_026414805.1 Spirochaetota bacterium
GATGTGTATAAGAGACAGCAGTAATATATATAAGCTTTTGCATATATTACCGCCATCGTATAATTTCAACCCTTGTTCCTTTACCCACCTGTGAATGAATTGAAAACTCGTGCACCAACCGTTTGGCTCCCCCTAGGCCAAGCCCCAATCCATCACCGGTAGTAAAGCCATCCTGTAATGCTTTGTCTATATCTGCTATTCCCGGACCATTATCCTCAAAAATAAGTTGTAAGCCATAATGCCCATCATTATCAATTACATTAATGGTCACCTGCCCTCCACCACCGTGCACCACAACATTGCGTGCAAGCTCACTTGCTGCAGTTACCATTTTTGTAATTTCAACAAGGCTAAAGCCCGCCTCCTGCATAATTTTGCGCACCTGTTGCCGTATTATTGTAATATCATCAGAATTGGCAACATCACGCGTTTCACTTTTCAGGATTGTCATATAGGGTATCCCCGCTATATACAAGGCTTTGCAACAATGCTATTCCTTTATCCACATTTAATGCAGTATGCACGTTCTCAAGCTTTAAGCCTAATTCCACAATCGTGATGGCAACAGCCGGTCGCATCCCCACTACAACAGTTTCGGCACCTAATGTTTTTGTCATGGTAGCTATGGTACCTAACATCCTCCCAATGAAGGAATCCACCACCTCAAGTGATGAAATATCAATAAGAACCCCTTTTGCTTTGTCTTTGACCACCCTATAGCACACATCATCTTGAAGTTGCATCACAAGGCGGTCGTGCATATCAACTTGTATTGTAACCAGTAAAAAATCGCTCACTTTGAGTATTGGAATATGTTCCATATACATTCCTCTTTAATATCAGGCTTTTTTCTGAACCACAAACCCAATAACATTAAATGCATAAAATAGAGCATCCGCTAGTGTTGCCTTAGTTACCACATCGCTGAAGGTTACTCCTAAATGTACCATGGTTTGTGCAATTTGAGGACGAATGCCGCTTATGATGCACTGCGTGCCCATAAGCCGTGAAGCTGCTACTGTTTTTAATAAATGCTGTGCCACCAGCGTGTCCACAGTGGGTACACCAGTGATATCAATAATTGCAATTTGGCTTTCAGTATCTACTATACTTTGCAGTAGATTTTCCAACACCACCTGTGTGCGAGCGCTGTCCAGTGTGCCAATCAATGGTAGTATTAAAATCCCATTCCATATCTTAACAACAGGGGTTGACAGCTCTAATAATTCCTGTTGCTGCCGCTTTATAATATCTTCACGGCTTTTTTGGTATGTCTCTATAACAAAAAGGCCAAGTTCATCAAGAAGAAGATTTGCATCCCACAAAACCTGATTTAATGTTCCTTCGTTGAGTTGTTCTTTTGCAATCATTTCAAATAACGATTGTTTTAGTGAAAAAATGAACCGTGCTGCCTGCCCTGAAGACATACCAAGAACTGCCCACTCCTTTGACATATTAATAAGAAAATCACGCACTTCTTCCCATGCTTTTGAATGAATATCGGGATTATTTTGCTTGCAGGCATCAAAAAAAACAGCCAAAAATTCTTTTGACTGTTTTTCAATTTCAGAAGCACTCAATGCCTTTTTAGTTTCCCTGCCTATGTTTTTTACATTTTCAAGCCAGCTTGCTATCAATGCTTTTTCATTCTTTATTATAAGTTCAAACAATATCTGGTATGATTGGGCCATATATACCTCCATGTTTATAAAATATGTATATCAATCATAATATAACATGTAAAAATTTATTAAGTCAACAATAATAATAATAATTTTTTTAGGGAGTTAGTATTACATCTTGTGGTATTGCACGCGGAGCACACAGAGCTCTAAGTGACTTTACGTTTATAAATTGTTTTTATCCGCCTGATCATGCGTCCTCTTTGTGAAAAGCTTCCTTATGGTATCAGAACCTGGGCACTTGCTGGCTTTTCCCACCCTTTCAAAGGTATATGTTTATATGTACCTTTGACAAAATACTCTACCATATCATCGTAGTGACTGCTTACCGGATTGCCTGATTGTCCTGGCACAGTAATAAAATACAGCGGCTCATTGCTGTTAAAATCAACAATCATGCGCATGGCAGGAATCATCCACACATCAAAGTTTTTGCCCCAGGTAAACATTGCCACATTTACTGTATGCACATCGCCGCCTGCAGGGTAGGGCCCACGGCTTAAAAAACCCTTCAGCATGCCAACCTCTTTTGCAATCTCATGTTTAAACCAGTACGCATGAAGTTTGCCCCACTGCCACTTGCCTTTATTGCTTCCCATTTTATCTTCACACAGTGCATACGCGTCAGCTAACGTTTTAGCAAGCACATCCCATTTGGTTTCAGTTTTTTGCGTTGTGACATCATCAAAAAACGGCGACTGGTGCCTGTACGCAAGCAAATCATCAAATGCTGAGTATGAGGTCATGCTTGCCTGTAGAAACGCTTCCCATAGAGGGCTTTCTTTAGGGCCAAGTTCATCTAAAAATGTATTGTGGACAAAGCAATGATATACCGCACCCATAAGTGCTGCAGAGTTTGAATCAACACGCATTACGCAATCAAAATGTTGTGGGGAAAGCATATCAAGTGCCTTCAAAGCATTTTGTTTTTGCGCTGGCGATAGCTCCTGTAATGCAGCCATAATGTATGCATTATATTCTTTGTTAAATAAAATCTCCTGCACATGCTGTGCCATCAGTGAATACTGGTCATTCTGCAATTTCATCATATCCTCAAGTGTAAATGTCTTGTGCTGCGACAGCACCTGTACAATACGCATTGCGCGCTCATCGTTATACCATGATTGCGACAGATTCACAGGGAAGTTTTTATCTACAGTACGGTGATTGGCAGTTGCAATAAACCCTTCTGTAGGATTTTCTTTGTGTGGCAATTTTTCAAACGGCACAAAACCTTCCCAGTCATACTCACCTGTCCATCCCGGCGATGGAAAAAGCCCTGTGCCCTTTTTACGCACAGGATAAAGCCCCGTTACCTGCCAACCAATCGAGTTGCTATCGCCATACACAATATTAAGATAGATTGTATGAATACCTTTGAGTGCTTCCCGAGCCTGCTGCATGGTTTTAGCTTTTCCCAGATTATAAAAGCCCTGCAAAGTTTTTTCGCCACCAGTCATAACCCACGATAGCGCAAGGCCATAAGGTATTTCAACTGAAGGCGGTTGTACCGGCATCTTTGGAGGAAATGGCATGGTACCAAGCGCTGTATTTAGAAGCGGTCCATGCACCGTGTGGTACATTTTCACAGTATGTGATTTTCCCTTCACTGTAAATACTTCTTCACGACTTTGAAGCGGTAACCACTTATCTTTATACAGGTAAAAAAGCTGCCCCTTTTCCTCTTTTATTTTTTCAATGAATATATCCTGTGTGTCGGCCATTACCATAGTTTCGCCCCAGGCAATGTGGCCGTTGTAGCCAGCAACCACAATGGGAATGCCCGGCAAACACACCCCCGCGCAGTGATACGTGGGGCACTCTAAGTGCATGATAATCCACGGGGAAGGCAGTGATGCCATCAAATGTGTATCGTTTGCAACAATGCTCTTGCCGTTAGTTTTCTTTGGGGACAGAGCCCAGTTATTGGATGCAGGAATACCTAATCCAAGCAATTTTTGCATAGTGACCGCTGTAGTAGCAACTTTTTCTAATGAAATGTCAACAACAATGCCTTTAAGCTTTTGGGCTTCAGCAATTGGCAACTCAGTATCTTTATACACGGGGAATAAATGGCAGGCTTTTTCAATGCCTAACTTTTGTGCAATGAGCAAAAACTGTAGTTCCTCAATAAAATTGAACGATACTGTTAAATTCAGAAAACCAAAAATATACAGTCCATCTTCAGGCTGCCAAGGTTCGGGCTTAAAGCCAGCTAGAATAAATTCTGGCGGAAGCTTTTTGCATGTTTTAATATACGCATTAACTCCTTTTGCAAATTGTGCAAATATCATGTGTCCTCTGCTATCAAGCTGCTTCATTGTATTATGTACGATAGCTTTTGCGTTATAGCTGCGCATAAAATAGTCGATAGGCAATGCATCCTTGCCTGCAAACTCAGAAAGCCTCCCCTGAATAGCCATTTTCATCATCACCATCTGAAATAACCGATATGATGCCATAATGTACCCTGTTGCACAAAACAAATCCTCTTCGCTCTGTGCCTTAATATGAGGGATACCAAGCTCATCATAACGCACTTCAACCGGCTGGTTAAGTCCTTCAATGTGTACGGTACCACTATATTGCTTTTCGGTTGATTTAAAATAATGACTCATCATAGAACACTGTGCACCAAACAACGACAAAGTAATAATAACTACCATACGAATAAGTTTTTTTCTCATTCCTCAACTCCTCCCTTAAAAAATAAAAAAGTATTTAAAGAATACTATGGCTCTGACCCCTTGCTTCACAGTGTAAGGGTTAACAAAGCCTTCTACTAGGCATTAGTCTTACATCCTTTCTTTGAACAATTCACTTCACTCACAAAGCCTGTTTACACCATGATTTTGTCATAGTATTTATATATTGTTATAGTATTTTATATATTGGGTGGTTACCCATCACATTTTAATTTAGAACAAATGTTCATATTTTTAATTTGATATGTCAATTAATATTGCTGAATTGTTGAAAAATTTTTATTTTTTACTTAAAAAATTATTGATTTTATACAAACATAACAGTGATAGTCTTTTTCACATTGTTTTCTTAAATATTAAATTACTAGGAGAGCGCAATGCCAAAAGAAAAATGTTTTTGCGCTAACTGTATGAACTGTATTGTAATTAGGCAATATGAATCCGATCCCGAACGTTTTGTGCTAAGGGTCCGCTGCACCAAAAAGAAATGGACCAAGCGTTCCGGTGAGGAAAAGTTATATAAGTACTTTACTGTATCACGGCGTACGGTGGATAACTGCCAGCATTATACTGAAGCTGGCGACCTGTATCCATATATCAAAAACCTACGCAAAGATCTTCCTATAAAAGATGAAATCTATTCAACCAGGGATTAAGCTATGATGATCCATGCCTTTCACGGAGGAATTCATCCACCTGAGAACAAACACTTTACTAACCGCATTCCTTTTAAATATCTGTCTGTTCCGCAAAAATGTTATATACCTTTGCAGCAGCATATAGGTAAACCTGCTGTTCCAGTTGTTGAGGTTGGCCAGTTTGTGGAGGAAGGACAGCTTATTGGACAGGCAAATGGACTTATAAGTGCCAATGTTCATGCCACAGTACCCGGCAAAGTGGTAGAAATTGCAGAATACCACACCCCATATAGCGAACACGGTCTTTGTGTCGTCATTGAAGCAGAAGGCTCTTTTACTACATCAGGGAAAGTTCACCAAAAAAACGATATTGCAGCACTGGACAGGGAAGCGTTACTTGAAAAAGTAAAGGCTGCCGGCATTGTTGGACTTGGCGGGGCAGCGTTCCCCACGGCAGTTAAATTGAACCCACCTGCAAACAGGACTATTGATACACTAATCATCAACGGTTCCGAGTGCGAACCTTATCTCACTGTTGACGACATGTTGATGCAAACCCACCCTGAAGAGATCATTGAAGGTATCCAGATATCAATGAGGATACTTGGTGTGTCTAAAGCATATATAGGCATTGAAAAAAACAAACCACTGGCTATTAAAGCATTGCAATCTGCTGTAGCAGCAACAAAGTCTGAAGGTATCAGCGTGATGCCACTTAGAACACGCTACCCGCAGGGTGCTGAAAAGCAACTTATTTTTGCTATCACCGGGCGTGAGGTGCCCTCAGGCGGCCTACCCATGGATGTGAATGTAGTAGTACAGAATGTTGGCACCATCTATGCAATCCGTGAAGCAGTGCTCTTTGACAAGCCTTTGATTGAACGATACATTACAGTTACTGGAAAAATCGTACGCAAACCAGGCAACTATAAGGTGCGTTTTGGCACACGTGTTATTGATATACTTGAAGAATGTGGTGGCCTCACCCAGAATCCAGCAAAAATCATAATGGGTGGCCCAATGTGTGGTCTTGCTCTCAACCACATGGATATACCAATAGTAAAAGGCACATCTGGTATTTTATTCTTAGCCAAAGATGAAGTGGATGTATCACCCTTTAGGGCATGTATACGCTGCGGCAGATGCGTTTCAGTATGCCCCATGAACCTTATGCCATGTGATTTGGGCAACGCTGCTGAGAAGCAGCGCTATGATATTGCTGAAAAGCTGCATCCGTTTGATTGCATCATGTGCGGATCATGTTCTTACATCTGCCCGTCAAAAAGGCCATTATCGCACTTTATAAAGGTAGTTCAAACTACATTGAGTGCAAAACGATAATTTGTTTCAATTATTTTATTTATTGAAGAGCGCATGGTATATAGATTTAGTACATGTGAGCATATACTAAGCTGTTTTTAAGCTAAATGCAATTTAAAAAATGTATTTTATTTGAATTTTACAAGTAAAAAGGGTTATGCATGGAAATAAAAGATGCAGATAAAAAACGGTTATTAGAAGATCTGGTACTATCGCATGCACCACATATTCGCGATACACAATCAGTTCCATTTGTAATGTGGCTGGTGGTGCTTGCACTACTCCCTGCTGCTATTTTTTCATGTTTTATATATGGTGCATATGTAGCTGCCGTGATTGCGGTTGCTGTCATATCTGCAATAGCTGCTGAAGCAGTTATGCAATATTTATTAAAAAATCCCATAACGGTGAATGATGGCTCTGCTGTTATCACGGGCCTTCTTTTGGCAATGAATCTTCCGCCTCATGTTCCTCTGTGGATCCCTGCAGTAGGATCAGCATTTGCAATCATCATAGCAAAACAGCTGTTTGGTGGATTGGGATACAACATTTTCAACCCTGCTTTAGCCGGGAGAGCTTTTTTATTGGCTTCCTGGCCGGTTGAAATGACCACTCTTTGGCATAAATTCCCTGGCGGATTTGTTATTGCACAAAACCCGGTATTTGACCCATCAATGCCAAAGCAGCTTGTGGACAGCATTAGTGGAGCAACACCACTGGGAGCACTCAAAGAAGGGCCAAAGGTATTGCATGAGCTATCGCTTTCAACTCAGCCTTTGTACGATTTTCTATTTTCAAAAGCAATGATAAAGTCACTTTTCATTGGTAACATTGGCGGTTGCATTGGCGAAACATCTGCACTTTTATTATTAATTGGTGCACTGCTTCTTTTATGGAAACGCATCATAACATGGCACATACCTGTTTCGTATATTGCAACTGTTGCAGCAATTATGGGCATCTATTACTATTTTCAAGGTGTACCCCAGATACACTATGCAATACTTTTCCATGTGCTATCTGGCGGGCTTATTTTAGGTGCTTTTTTCATGGCCACTGATATGGTCACATCACCGGTAACCAAAAGTGGTATGATCATATTTGGCATAGGATGTGGAATCATAGCATCTGTTATCCGCTTATGGGGGGGATATCCTGAAGGAGTGTCATATTCAATTTTGCTTATGAATGCGGTTACACCATTAATTGACAGGCTCACACGGCCAAAAGTTTTTGGTACACGATAGTTACTATTATATTAGCTTTTCAACTGGAGTTGATTGATGAAACCTGTTGATATCATAAAGGCCACAATTATTATCTCGGTTATTGGATTTATATCAGCTTTTTCATTATCTTTTATGAAAAAGATTACACAGGAGCCAATTATAAAACAGGAACAAGAAAAAAAATTAGCAGCACTTGCTCTTGTGTTGCCAGGGTATACTATAGAGCAGGAAAAAACAGTAACTATAGATAATGAACCTTTTACATATTGGAGTGCAACAAAACAGGAGAATAGAATAGTAAAAAAAGCATGGGCATTTCTGGCGCACCAGCCAGCTTATGCAGGATCTATTGAATCCGTTGTTGGTGTTGATAGTTTAGGAACTATAATTGGTTTTACAATACTTTCGCAAAATGAAACACCAGGGCTTGGTGCTCGATGCGTTGAAGTTGTTTCCAATGAAACCTTTATTGATCATTTCATCACAAAAAATGTAACTAACATAGAAGAAGTTTCCTGGTTTCAGCAACAATTTATTGGTTTAAATGCTGGCAAACCTATCGCAATAGTAAAGAAGGGCGATTGGCATAAAGAAATGAAAGATGAGCTTTTGCCTAACAATGCAGTCACTGCAATAACAGGTGCCACTATTACCACTAAAGCCGTAACACAAAGCATCGAAGAAGGTATGAAAAAATTACATAAAGCATTAGCACTGCAAGAGGTGAAATAATGGATTATTTTAAAGAATTTATTAAAGGGGTATGGCAAAAAAATCCAATTTTGGTACTTGGCATTGGAATGTGCCCCACGCTTGCAGTAACCACATCAGCATCCAATGCCATCTGGATGACTATTGCCACAACGTTTGTGTTACTAGGTTCAAACATTCTTGTTTCAGCAATACGCACTATAGTTCCTTCTCATGTGCGCATTCCAATCTTTATCACCATTATTGCAAGCTTTGTAATCATTGTTGAACTAACACTCAAAGCATTTCAGCCTGAAGTATATAAAGCACTTGGAATATTCATTCCCCTCATTGTTGTTAATTGTATTATATTAGGAAGAGCTGAAGAGTTTGCCTCAAAAAATTCTTTATTGAATTCAATCTTGGATGCCTTGGGAATGGGACTGGGTTTTGGACTTACTCTTTTAATTCTTGCAACCATACGAGAAGTATTAGGTGCCAACAAGCTTTTTGGATATACATTAGTTCCCGGTATGAAACCTGCAATTATAATGATACTTGCACCAGGAGCTTTCTTTACTTTGGGACTACTTCTCTGGTCCATGAATGTCATAAAAGCTCGCAAAGCCCGTTTTAAACGTACTGAATAGAATAACGCTAGAGGTAATGACGTTATGGAAATAAAAATTCTTTTTACTATACTCATAAGCACAATATTTATTAACAACTATGTCCTTTCACGTATTCTAGGTCTGTGCCCTTACCTTGGTGTTTCCAAGAAGTTAGATTCGGCAACAGGGATGGGCCTTGCCGTTATCTTTGTAATGACATTGGCTTCTTTCTTTACTTTTATAATATATAAATTTGTGTTGATACCTTTCCATATTGAATACCTACGTACTATTGCATTTATTATTGTCATTGCATCACTTGTACAGCTTGTTGAAATGATAATTGAAAAGGTATCACCTGCACTATATCAGGCACTGGGAATTTTTTTACCGCTAATTACTACTAATTGTGCGGTATTAGGTGTTGCTGTACTCAATATTGAATCGGGGTTTATCACTCAAGAATTTGGCCTTCTTAACTCGGTTGTGCAGGGGTTTGGTGCTGGTGTTGGTTTTACTCTAGCACTGCTGCTTATGGCTGGAATTCGTGAGCGCCTTGAAATTGCAATGATCCCGGAAAACCTTAAAGGCCTTCCCATCACGTTTATTACCGCCGGTCTTATGGCAATGGCATTTTTAGGATTTTCCGGAATGAAGATTTTTTAGTTAAGCGATAATTATGGAAATTTATTCCCCTCAAGTTACACTACTGGCTATTACTCCCAATGCTGAAAAGCTCATTGAAGAAGCAGGCAGGACATGTTACCTTTCTTTAGACAAGATAACCGAAGGTAGCGAAGCCAACTTTATCCGCCGCTGCATAATGAATGGACATCATTCCATACTGGAACATGCTTCAGCATCATTCAGGGTGCTGGGAGCATCCCGTGCATTCACCCACCAAATGGTTCGCCACCGTTTAGCAAGTTTTTCACAGCAGTCACAACGCTATGTAAACGAAGAAGAGTTTAACTACATCATACCGCCATCAATTGCTCACAACCCACAGGCAAAAGCCATTTATACTGATTTCATGGAACATGCCCGCATTACATATAAAAAGCTGCGTGAGTTATCCATAAAAAAAGAAGATGCACGGTTTGTACTGCCAAACGCACTGGAAAGCCAGATTGTTATATCGGCAAATTTTAGGGAATGGCGTCATATCTTTTCATTGCGCCTTGAAAAAGCAGCACAGTGGGAAATACGCAGCGTATGTATGCAGATGCTTAAGATCTTACAAAAGGAAGCACCTTCAGTTTTTGGGGATTTTATTATAGATGAAGCATCCGGCACTGCACGATCAAATCTATTGTAACAAAAAACTTCCTAATTTTTTATATTACTCTTTTCTATGAGCTATTTTTATCAATAATAACAAGCAACACTTTTTTTCAATTTCACATATAATCTATTGGCTTATCACTTTTAATCGTTATACTATTCATAAGTTTATCTGAATATCATCTTTATACAATAAAATATTGATATAAATATTCATTGTAAAGAAAATAAAGGAACTTTAAAAACCAATTTTTATTGAGTTTCCCTTGTGGTCCCCCAACCATGGGAAAAAATCAGTCACTTTTACTACAGGTTTTAAGAAGGGTAAACGCAATTTTAGTATGTGCCTGTAATTTAAAATTCTATAAAATAATATCAGCTTTCTGTAAATGAAAATCAAAGTGCATGACCCCATCTTCAAACCTCTGTGTATATGGAACTCCACATTTTTCAAAAACCTTCATCATCTTATCGTTTTGGGGCAATACATTTGCCGAAACCCTTTCTATCTTCCGCTCTTTTGCAATTTTCATTAGATAGCGCGCTAAAAAGGTTGCAATACCCTTTCCTTGAAACTCTTCATCAACAATAAATGCCATTTCGTAGGTCTTTTCATTTTCATCATACCCATACCGTGCCTCAGCAATAATCCGTTCAGTGCCGGCATGCTGTAATATACCAACTATCGACAAAATTCTATCATAATCAATATTTACATACGATTGCATCTGCTTGTGTGGCATTGTGCGTATACGTGCAAAGTATCGCAAATATTTTGATTCATCCGAGAACTGGTAGAAAAGCCTGCGCATCATATCTTCATCGGATGGCTTTATTGGCCTGAACTTAACCACAAGCCCATCTTTAAACGTTTTCATTGTTTCCAATGTTATAGGGTAGTTGATAATATTTTCTATGACATATATCTGATCACGATATACCAGGCCAGCTTCTTTTGCTTTATCCAATAATGCAAGTCTGTGGTTTGGATGAGCAATGTCAATCAGTGCAAGCGCCCTCTCACGGATAGATTTACCAAAAAGGTTTGCCACACCATATTCAGTCACTACATACCGTGTTACACCTAAGGTTGAACGCAC
Source organism: Spirochaetota bacterium (assembly GCA_026414805.1). Lineage (NCBI taxonomy): Bacteria > Pseudomonadati > Spirochaetota > Spirochaetota bacterium. The sequence continues at coordinate 11,260 of JAOAIH010000039.1, forward strand.
CTTTTCATTCTCGGTGTGGCGTATTACAATGTTACTATCGCCACTTTGATCACACGACCGCAATGCAACTATAGCCTTGCCACCGCGAGAAAATGCAGCACCAACAGCAAAATTAAGTTTACTTTCGTATCCTGATAACAAATTGTCACCCGAATAAAATACAACCGATTCGCCGGAGAGGTCAATTTTTTTAACATTCATTACACTTACCAGCTTTGGTATGCGCTGTAGCATAGTAGGATAGGTAAGCCTCATCAGGGGCACAAATTCAAACATAGGATTGCGGTCAACATAATCGTACAACATACGTGTGCCATAGCAATAGCTCAATGTTACCGGAGCAAGGTTACGTATCCCACGATCAATCTTAATAGCACCTGAATCAATTAAATCAATAATCCAGTCAGATACTACATGGCTGTAAACCTTGAGCTCACGCTTGTTGCGCAAGTGTTTTGCAATAGCATCAAACTGCCTTCCAACATGGAGCGCAACCACTGAGCCATCATCAATGAGGTTGGCAACATGCCAGCCAATTTTATCCATTATTTCATCATACCGTTTATATTCCCTTTCAATCAGCGGTATCTTGCTTTCAATGATATAATCAATTGAATCAATATGAACAGCTGTATCACCCATGGTAACCGGTACAAACGGATTAACTTCAGCAACAACTGTTTTTGCATTTTCAATCACAATATTTGCTACATCTATGGCAAGCCCCAAACTCATAAACCCGCGGTGATCAGGAGGTGACACCTGTATAATGGCAACATCAACACCAATTGCACCCGTGGAAAAAATAAATGGTATTTCAACAAGATGTGCTGGCACAAAGTCAGCTTTTCCCTGTTCAATATCCTTGCTTATGCTTTCACCAGTGTTGAATGTTTTTAATCTATACTTATACTGATTTTCACCTGTTTTGAGGTAATCACCAAGGGTAATAAGCTGAATAATTTCAAGATCTTGAAGGCTGGGGGCATCCGATTTCATTATCTGATCAACAGTAAAAATGGGCATTGCCGGGCCACTGCTTAAGAATACACGTGAGCCTGGCTTTATAATTTCGCACAGTTTTTGAAAATCAATTTTTTTTGATTCATACACGTCATTATATGTTTTTTTTATTTGCATTGTATGATCCTTATTCTTGTTGTAGTATAAAAGAATAATACAGCATTATTCAAATGCACTGTATAGTATTTTACTTTATTTTTTAGTTTTGTCAACTATTTGGCAAAACTTACTGCATTTAAGGCTAAATACCAAACATGCAAGTGGGTAGTATATACACATTTTTACTGTATCAACGATTTAATTATTGACATATTAACCACTTTTTTTACTATATTAGTCTATAAAGACGTTAATTTGGGAAGGGGTACTCAAATGGAAATCAACCTTAACAACAAAGGGAATATAGTTGAAATAAAGGTTAAAGGCGATATTGAGATGATGTCAATCAAGGAGTTTAAAGAAAAACTACTTGCAGTTGGCGAACAGAATGATGTTGATATCTCACTGGATCTGTCTGAAGTTGATTATATTGATTCATCAGGAGTTGGGGTTCTTATCAGCCTTAACAAAATACAGAAGAAAAAAGGGAAAAAGTTAGAACTCACTAAAGTAAGCCCAAAGGTATTAAATGTATTAAAATTAAGTTCACTTGCCGAAGTATTTAATTTATAATTGGCGATAGCTCCCCAAATAAGTTCCTCTTTATGAAAAATAACAGAGCAGAATATAGGACAGGCATTGGTTTTGATGCACACCGGCTTGTAGAAGGGCGCACGCTTATTATTGGCGGCATTCATATCCCATATAAATATGGTCTGTTGGGTCATTCCGATGCTGATGTTCTTACCCATGCTATTATTGATGCATTGCTTGGAGCAGCAAATCTTGGCAATATAGGGACATTATATCCTGACACAAGCAGCCAGTTTAAAGATAAATACAGTATTGATATGCTGAAAGACACTTATCGGCTGTTAAAAAGTCACAATATAGATATCATCAATATTGATGCAGTTATAATATGCCAGGAACCCAAAATAGCGCCATATCAGGAACAAATGAAAGAAGCAATTTCAGCTGCCTGCGGTAACCTTCCTGTTACATCAATCTCCATCAAAGGCAAAACAACAGAAGGCATGGGTTTTACTGGCACTGGTGAAGGCATAGCTGCGCTGGCAACATGTTTAATACAGCAGAATAAATAATTCATATCATCTTTATTTGCTTGCATATTGTGTTCATGTATATTCTTAAATTTAGCCATCTACATTAGCAGTTGAGTTTGTTATTACACACATAGTATTGCAACAAGTGTGAACGTATACAAGCCCTACTACCAAAAGCATTTTTAAAAAATCTCAAATACAGGTTGACAGGCAAAAGCAGCTTTATATTTATAGTGCAGTTATGCGCTATATTATTTGAACCTTTTTATTGATGGTACGGTCTAACACGATAATGATAGTACCATTGGTTTTATACCCCTTAGTGTGAGGGTAAATCGCAATCCTTTTTTTTAAGAAATTTTTCATGATGTTAGTAATGTTTAAATGAATGATAAATGATAATAGATAAATGATTTCGAAAGAAGTTGATCTTTTATTGAAGGAATTACAAATACCACAGTGTGTGAGAGTTACACAGTAGTAAACAAGGGATAATTTAATTATGAAAATGAAGGTTTTTTATATTTTACAGACTCATTTTATATTAAAATACGAGTAAAGAAACTAACCAAAGCTATTAAGAAGTATGTAGTGATTAAATAATATATTGTAATACAGCGTACAGCATTATGGATGCACTGAGGGGTTGGTAAAAAGATACTTTATGTATAGATGCATGGTTACCAAAATTCTACATCCTATTTTTTAAGGAGAGCTGTCTATGATAAAAAATGATATTGAACTGCTGAAACGTGGTGTTGAAGAAATTATACCATTGGATGAATTTGAAAAAAAATTAGAGCGCTCTGAAAAAGAAAATAAACCACTCATAGTTAAAGCAGGGTTTGACCCAACAGCTCCTGATATTCATTTGGGACATACTGTATTGCTTAGAAAAATGCGCCACTTTCAGCAGATGGGACATACTGTTATCTTTTTAATAGGTGATTTTACAGCCATGATTGGCGACCCTTCAGGAAAATCACATACCCGTAAGCGATTGTCACGTGAAGAAGTTTTAAGCAATGCTGAAACATACAAAAAGCAAGTTTTTAAAATATTGGATCCTGAAAAAACCATTGTTGATTTTAATTCGCGCTGGTGCATGCCAATGAGCTTTGCAGATGTTCTTGACCTTGCTTCACGCTATAATGTTGCACGTATGTTAGAGCGTGATGATTTTGCCAAACGGTATAAGGATGGAGTGCCTATTTCCATCTTAGAGTTTCTGTACCCCTTAATACAGGGGTATGATTCGGTTGCCTTAAAAGCTGATATTGAATTAGGTGGTACCGATCAAAAATTTAATTTACTGGTTGGCAGGGATCTGCAGCGAGAGTACGGGCAGGAACCTCAGGTAATAATGACATTGCCATTGCTTGTTGGTCTTGATGGTGTACAAAAGATGAGTAAATCACTCAATAACTATATTGGAATAGATGAGGACCCGCAGCAGATTTTTGGCAAGGTGATGTCAATTTCGGATGAAATAATGTTCTTATACTATGAACTCGTTACTGATGTGCCAAGAAGCGAGATCGAGGCCTATAAAAAAGGCATACAAGATGGCACTGTGCACCCCAAAGATGTGAAGGTAAGGCTGGCAAAAGAAATATGCAGCCAGTTTTACAATAAAGAGATAGCCGAAAAAGCCAAAATGGAATTTGACAAAATATTTGTTCATAAAGATCTCCCCTCTGATATACCTGAATATAAAATTCCTGAATCTGAAAAAAAGAACAATGCTATCTGGATTGTCAAACTTCTTGTGCTATCTGGAATGGCTGCTACCAATGGTGAAGCCCGTCGGCTTATTGAAGGCGGAGGCGTGTATATTGACGGGAATAAAGTTGAAAGCGCAGATACTGAAATTCAATGCAATTCCTCATTTATCATTAAAGTAGGAAAAAGAAGATTTGTAAAAATTCTACCGTAACTTTAAGACTTGCCGTATACTAATTTTTTTTAGTAACTATTATAGATAAACTATGTCAGAATATAGTGATAATGAGCTTATTGACAAGATATTAGCCGGTGATACCGATGCGTATGCAGATATTATTACACGATACCAGGATAAAATATTCAGGTATGTCTATACACGTGTCTATGATTACGATGAGGCGTGCGATATGACACAGGATATATTTCTTATAACCATGGAATCGTTAAAAACATTCAGAAAAGAATCTCAATTTTCAACATGGCTTTTTAGTATAGCGGTAAATTACTGTAAAAACCACAAAAGAAAGCACCGGCACAAAGTGTACTCCATCAGTAATTCTGACGATGAAATGGAAATTCAAATCCCTGATGTACGCCAAAATCAAGAAGAACTTGTCATTACCAATGAGTCATTGCACATTATGCTTGAAGAGCTTTATAAACTCCCTGATGACTATCGCGATATTCTGGTATTAAGGGATATAGAGGGAGAATCATATTCAACCATAGCTCATATGTTAAACTTAAGCCTTGCAAATGTTAAGGTACGCATACACCGGGGTCGTGAGATGCTAAAATCTCGTTTGCAGCAAAGGGGGCTTTTATGAATCACATACCTGTTCATAAGCTTTCTGAATTTATTGACGGTATACTTGATACCCGGGAGAAGGATGCCATTCTTACACATATAGCAGAATGCCCCGAATGTCACAAAAACCTTATGCAACTAAAAAAAATGCTGGCTATGCTATCATGTTTAAAAGCTGTTTCTATGCCTTCAACTTTTACAACTACCACTATGGAAAAAGTGAAAAGGCAGTATTTCCAAAAACGATTTTATCGTTCAATTCGCGGTTCGGTTATAGCTGCTGTTGTTCTTGTGGCAATTATCACTATGTTGCCAAATTCAATAAAACATGATCAATTCACCAATCAAGTAGTCCACAAAAAAGATACTTCTCCCAGGTTAGATTGTATTATCCCCACCAATATGGATCTTAACACGGCTATGATGGTCATTCAACAGTATAATACAAAAGTGCTGGATTATTCAAACTCGTATATCATAGTTGAATCTGATGTAAAAAGCTTTTCTTCTATTCAGCAAATAATTAATAATTATGACAGCTATCGCCCCAATGCTATAGCAAATGTAGGAATAAATCATATCACTAAAATAAACAATAAATTCCCGCAGCTTACGCATGCAAATAAAAAGAAGTATGTTTTTCGTTTGCAGCTACGCTAAAAACTAAATCTTACTTTTGGGATTGCAATGTTTTAATAGCCTGTATAAAATCATTATAAAAATCAATTAAAAGGTCGCCTTTGCGTAATTGCCTGAATTGCGGTACCTTGCCCTGCTGTATTTCTTTACAATAATTCCGCATCACATAAATTGGCCCCGCAATTTTATGAGTAAGATATACACCATAGACAAAAAGAAGTACTGCCTGAAGTATAGTAATCCCTATAGCACAATATAACAGTATGAGGTTATTGTTTTTAATTGACTGTAATATACCTAAATTTTCCCTGAATGTTTTTTCACCAGCCATTACTACCGGGTTGTTTTTATCCATCAGTGCTGGTGTTGTCATAAACATTTCTATGAGGCTTTCTTGATTGCCTGTGATCTTAGCTATGAAATTGGTATTCTGATACACAAAAAATAACAGTAGTAGCGAAAAACAGGTTAATAATATTAACGGAATGACCAGCATTTTAGAGGCGATAGTAACCTGGATTGGCCTGTCTATAAGGTAATGTTTTCTTTGTTTTGACATATTCCTTTCCTCTACATAGTGATTATTAATGAAAAGTGCGATATAACATACAACCGTACCAATTGCTGATGATATTACACTATAAATTAATCTACGTCAACAATGTTTTCATAATTTACTATTTAAACTTGACAATGTAATAATTACCACTACTATAACTACAACACCTTCCAATGGAGGAATAGGTTATGATAACCTTAAGTTTGATTGGCTCACTTTTGGCCTCTATCATGCTGGTATTTACCATAGTATATGGATTATATAAAAATTTCAGGGACAGAGTGCTGCGTTATTACTCATATTTTGGTTTATGTGCCTTTGGTATCCTTTTCACGATGTTTTTAACATACGCATTTCCCAACCAACTTGATCTTACATTGATCAATAAAATAACTCAGGCGTCCACAGTCCTTACCTTTTCGGCTCTTTTTGTTCTATCCCTGATTTTCCCAAAAACCGAAAAACAGGTCCCCTTTATGGTGATTGTCATTATTCTTATTCCTGCATATATAATTGCCTATATAGCAGTATTTACTGACATGAACATCACTGCAGCATATTTTAAAGATGGTAAGTTAGTTCGTGAATTCAGATTTTTTTACACCGTGTATTTATCTGTAGCTTTTGGATATGTTATTTTGGGTGTTATCAACTTCATCCGCAAATATATTACTACCCAGGTAGAATTATATAAAAAGCAGATGCGGTTTGTATTCATAGGTACCGGTATAGCCATGACATTTGCAGCTGTATTTTCTATTATCATGCCACGGTTTTTTAACTATGTTGATCTTTACGTTTTAGGTCCCTCTCTTGCAACATTCATTGGCGTATCATCGTTGTTTTATGCAGTTATTTCTTATCAGATGATGGATATACGAACAGCTGTTCATAAAACGTTTATGTATACTGTTATATCAACAGCAATATTTCTGCCCATGTTTGCACTAGTATACATATATGATATTAATATCATGGGCATGAAATCTATACCCCTTTATATAATAGCATTCATTATCGTCATTATATTCATGTTACTTTCAAAATATGTTCAGCCTTTCATTGATAAGGCATTCAAACGTAAGCATTATCAGTTGCAGGAATATTTAGATACATTCATAAAAGAAATAAGTACCATACGTGATATCGATGAAATTATCAAAAAAACTGTTTCAACAATACATAGTACATTCTTTTTAAAAACCACATATTTCCTTCTTTATAACAACGAAGCCAGAAGCTATCAGCTTGAATACTCTATGGGGGAATCACCCGTATCACCTTCAATAAGCCGTCTTTCGCCAATTGTACGGTGGTTTAACCGAAATCAGCGACTTGTAACTATAGACAATTTATACATGGATGAGGCTTCATTTATTGACGTGCGCGATGAATTTATACAGTACTTCACAACCAATAACATTGTTATTATGATTCCCATCTATCACCGCAGAGTACTGACTGGCATGCTTTGCCTTGGTGAAAAAGACACTCTTGCATCATACAAACCTGATGAAATAGAGCTTTTGACCTTCCTGACAAATGAAACAAATATTAACCTTTCCCATGCAATAACGTATCAGGAAGCAAAAAAGGAGCAGATGTTGCAGCGCACCATTACTATTTCAAGTGAGCTTTTGTCAAAAGCTGTCCCCAAAGCGTTGCCCAATATTACAGGAATTAAGTTTGGTGCATTTTATATTCCACGGCAGGGTGGTGGGATTGATTACTTTGATTTTATCCGTCCCGGCCTGCAAGGAGTAGGAACTATCGCTACCGACATTGCTGGCATTGGCATACAGAGTGCTCTATACTCTGTCATCATGCGTTCGGCTTTCCACACCAGTCTAAGCGATGCTCATTCATCATATAATGTAATTCAGAAGCTAAACCGTGTAATCTATAACTATTCCCAGGGTAAAGGTATTTTGATTACAGCGTATTACTATTATATCGATGTGCGCAATATGCGCCTGATTTATACCAATGCTGGCTTCCCACCTATGGAATTATACCGAGTTGACAAAAGTGATTTCTCATCTCTTGATACCGAAGGCATACCACTTGGTTATGATCCCACCTTTAATTACGGGATGGGAAGAACAAATATACTCAGGGGAGATATTGGCATTCTCTACTCAAAGGCGCTGATTACATCAAAAAATTCACGTGGGGAGCAATTTACATTGGGGCATGTGCAGAATATAATTAAGGACAACCGCATGAAGATGCCTTCTGACATTGCAACAATTATTCAGGAGGAATTTAAAGCATTTATGGGCATAAGTTCCCCTGAAGGGGATATAGTTGTTATTATTTTTAAAGCATACTGATGCATCACACTGGCTTCAGTTATTAGAATATATCATGCACCATATACTAATTACCCTAATGACTCAACAAGTATTTTTAATCCTTCTTCAACAGTATACGCTGGTAAAAATCCCAATTCCCGCATTATCTTTGAAGGGTCACTGACTGACTCTATAATATCCCCCGCTCGCGCTTCAGCGTAATTTACCATAATATCTTTTTGATACACCTTTTGCAATAGGGCAATGAGTGTATTTAAATCCGTAGCCTTGCCATATCCAACATTATAGTAATGGAAGCCCGAATCAATTTTTTCAAGTGCTAGCATGTTTGCCTGTACCACATCTTTTACAAATATAAAATCCCTGTACTGCTTACCGTCTCCATACACTGTGATATTCTGTCCTTTTGCTATCCTACTTGTAAAGATTGATATAACACCTGAATACGGCGACGAAGGGTCCTGCCGGGGACCAAATACATTAAAGTAGCGCAAAGAAACTGTTGTGAGATTATACAGCTCATTGTACAATCTCAGGTACACCTCAGAAATGTATTTATCAGCACCATAGGGTGATTTTGGTAAAACAGGGGAATCTTCACGCTTTGGTATTTCTGGATGATCGCCAAATATGGCTGCAGAGCATGCAAAGATTATTTTCTTTACACCACATACTCTGCTTGCTTCAAGTACATTCAATGTCCCTTTTGCATTTGACTCAAATGTGACAGGTGGACATTCAATGGATTTTTGCACTGATGCAACAGCTGCCTGATGGAATACAGCATTACATCCTTTTAACACTTCCTTTAATGCGTTAAAATCTGCAACATCACCTTTGATTATCTTTAACCTTGCATTTTTATAGTTTTTCACAAATGAAAGATTTTCCTTTTTCCCGGTAGAAAAATTATCAAAAACTATCACCTCATACCCTTTTGTTACACACTCTTCTGCAATATGTGAACCAATAAACCCAGCACCACCCGTAACACAGATTTTCATAGCAAATTCCTCCAAAATCATATTACATCATCCCCATTACAATACCAACACCACATAACCATTTCAAGCATATTTATCACATTGTGTTGCTATTTGTTAGCTTTATATAAGGATACTTACATAGTTACTATCGCCCCGAAATAGTAAATTTTTATTGATTTTATACAAAATACCATTATATTGGTTTATGGAATTGTCATATTTGTTCTTACTTTTTTCATTACTTCATTCTTAAATGGTATCCAGGCACCAATACTGTGTAAAATCTAAAAATCTAACCAGGCTATTTTTTTAGGATAAATATGAAAACAGAATATGAGTATTCGGATTGTAAACCGCGTGAAGAATGCGGTATTTTTGGCATTTATAATCATCCAAAAGCAGCCAATCTTACCTATTTAGGGCTGTATAACCTGCAGCACCGAGGACAGGAATCATCTGGAATTGCATCATCCGACGGTGACCACATCTACCGGTATGCAGGGATGGGAAAGGTTATTGATGTTTTTACCCAAGAGCACATCAATAATCTCAAAGGCAATATTGCGATTGGTCACAATCGCTACTCAACTACCGGTTCATCATTTTTACGCAATGCTCAGCCTTTACGAGCTCACTCAGTGTTAGGTCCTATTGTGCTTGCTCACAATGGCAACCTTGTAAACTACGCAATGCTGCGGCGTGCACTTGAAAAAGAAGGGTCCATTTTTCAGACATCAATTGACAGCGAAGTCATTGTGCATCTTATGGCACGATCGGGCTTGAATACGTTTATTGACGCACTCATTTATGCATTAAAGGCAATAAAAGGCGCTTACTCACTTTTAGTGATGAACTACAACACTATCTATGCAATCCGTGATCCGTATGGCTTCAGACCCCTTGTACTGGGGAAATTAGGAAACTCCATTGTCATTGCTTCAGAAACCTGTGCATTTGATATAATTGACGCAGAATATATAAGGGAGATAGAACCCGGCGAAATGCTTGAGATCTCGCCCAATGGTATAAAATCATACTTCCCATTTGCCAGTGTAAAAAATTCACTGTGCGTGTTTGAATACATCTATTTTTCACGACCCGACAGCATCATCTTTGGACAATCAGTACACGAGATGCGCCTGCGCATGGGTGCAATGCTTGCAAAGCAAGCACCGGTTGATGCTGATATTGTAGTACCAATCCCTGACTCATCAGTGTGTGCCGCATTAGGTTATTCCCGAGCAAGCGGCATACCCTACGAAATGGGAATGATACGCAGCCACTACATAGGCCGCACGTTCATTGAGCCAGAACAGCGCATCCGCGACTTTGGTGCCAAGATAAAATTCAATGTGGTTCGTTCAGCAGTTGAGGGCAAACGCATTGTGGTAGTTGACGACTCAATTATGCGTGGTACTACCATGCGAAAGATTATCAAGATGTTTAGAAAAGGCGGCGCAAAGGAAATTCATGTGCGTATCTCAGCACCACCAACACGCTTTCCCTGTTTTTACGGCATTGACATCCCTACCCGCTCAGAGCTTATTGCATCGTCACATACCATTGAAGAGATTCAGAAATATCTGCGGGTAGATTCACTTGCATATATGACAGTGGAAAGCATGCTCAAAGCTCTTGATGTACACCACGGAAAATTTTGCACAGCATGCTTTGATGGCAACTATCCTGTTGAGTTTCAGGAAGCCGATGATTACCAAAAATGCCTGTTTGACGACACGGTTGCATGCGGCGATTACTATTAAAAACGCTTGACATAATTAGCACAAATTTTTCTTTGTTATGTATACAGGTGACTAGCTCAATTGGTAGAGCAGCGGTCTCCAAAACCGCAGGTTGGGGGTTCGAGCCCCTCGTCACCTGCATTGCTATTGTATGAATCCTCATATCACTACCATCCAGTTTGATGCAACCACTTTCTGTATCGATGAGGGTTTGCTGCAACTGCTTACAGCAAAGGAACACTCCCATGAGCTATCGCCCAAAGGCATTCATAATGATATCTTTCAAATATTTACATCTGACCACAATTTTGGCGATAGCTCCGGCAGCAGTCAACACTCGCATTCTTATTTAGCAAAAAGACTACTGCAATTGTTTCCCATTGCACAGACTGTGGCTCATCCAGTAGCATTTTATTACATAGTAGAACATCACAGTCCAATCTCACTGCCAGCCAATATTTTTGATTCATTTCCAGTGTATCCTTTTATTGCTACTTTAGGACAAAAATTTGATACATGGTGTAATAAGCTTTCAACTATAAGCCAACAGTACACTGCTCACATCATTGGATTGTGGTTTTTACACAGATGTGTACAGAACCTAGCTTACACTTTTAATATAGGCAAAAGTTACTGTGCACTATATCCAGGGTCATTTGATGCATTGCCCTTGATGTATAACCACACACTGTATTCACTTTTTGAAAATGAAGTGCACCAAGCAGGAATAACCATAAACCAAGCATGCATGTTTACACCACTTTATACAGTTGCTGGTTTTATAGTACCCAATACAAATCACAAGGGCTGTGCAATCTGCACCCTAGCGCAGTGTCAGTTCAGAAATATCTTGACATAATTACATGCTAATCATAAAGCTCTATGAACGCACAACAATGCATCATCAGCAACTACTATTCATTAAAAACTAATATTTAGCAATACACTGATATGATACTTACACACCCTGCATATTGTAATCGCCCCACACGAGCAGAAATATCACTGCCTAATCTAAGAAACAATTTTGCCATTGTGCGCTCTTTAATTGCACCAGATGTTAAAATTATGGCAATGGTTAAAGCCAATGCGTATGGTCATGGCATTGTGCGCATATCACAGGAGCTCATTAAAGCTGGCGTTGACTATTTGGGCGTTGCATACTTAGAAGAAGCGTTGTTTTTACGACAACACGGAATTACTATACCAGTATTGGTGTGCGGTGCTATCAACACCGAACAGATCCCTGAATTTATAGTAAACGACGTTGCAATAACAAGCTCTTCTATTGATAAATCAAAAGCAATACATAATGCTGCCAAAGCAATGGGCAAAAAGGCATTGGTACATTTAAAAATTGATACGGGTATGGAGCGAATAGGCGTTCATTGGTACAATGCAGAAAAATTTATAAATGAAACAATGGCATTAGATGGCATTGAAGTTATTGGTGTATTTTCACATTTGGCAAAAGCGGAATCCGATGCTACGTTCACACAACAACAGATTGATCGCTTTGCCACAATAGTAGAATATATGGAAAAAAAATCAATACTGCCACCATATGTACACCTTGCAAACTCTGCAGCAATTATTAATCATCCTCAATCACACTTTACCATGGTTAGGCCAGGGATAATGTTATATGGATACAATCCAAATGGTTATAATCCTGACATTACTTTCAATGGCCGCTTTTTACAACCGGTCATGACGCTTAAAACAAAAGTTTCATTTTTTAAAGTTGTTCCACCTAACACCGGCATAAGCTACAACCACTTATACACAACGTCACAGCAAACACGAGTGGTAACACTGCCAGTTGGTTATGGCGATGGATACAGCCGCCATCTTTCTAACAAAGGCCAAGTGATAATCCGTGGCAAACGGTATCCGGTAGTAGGAGCTGTATGTATGGATCAGATAATGGTAGATATTGGACCTGACGGCACTGCATACAATGGTGATGATGTACTTCTGTTTGGCCAAATGGATGGCTACACTATTCCCCTAGAATCTCTATGCGAAAAGATTGGCACCATTACGTACGAAATACTCACAAACATAAGCCC
>JAOAIH010000039.1:24389-31656 GCA_026414805.1 Spirochaetota bacterium
GCCCTCGGGTACCACGCATATATATTGATTAACAACTAAATTTTAATTGACATAATCCTTAAATTATAAATTATCTTCTTCTATCGTTTGGGAGGAATGTAATGATTAAAGATGCAATGTATTATGATTCGTACAAAGAAGATCGCGATTTAATTTTAGAATATAATCAAACTTCTTTAGCTGATGTCAACTTAGTCAACATAATTGGTATTGGTATCGATAACTGCACACGTCAGCAGGCTGTTGTCAAAGTGCTTAGAATGATTGAAGAGGGTGGTGTGCACCATGTTATGGCACTCAATCCCTACAAACTTCATCGCATCACCACAAATAATGATCTCAATCTTATTGCCTCAAAAGCTGATTTACGATTAGCAGTTGGAGCAGGAATCCCATGGGCTGCAAAGTTTTTAGGCAAACCATTAAAAGAGCGCATTCATTTTATGAGCTTTCTCATGGATTTAATACGAATAGCTGAAATAAAAGAAATTACCATTTTTATGGTTGGTGCAAAGCCAGAGATTATTGAACAGGCGTACGCAAACATTAAAAAATCATTTCCAAAGATCCGCATAGTAGGTCGTCATGGTGGATATTTCAACAAGGAAAGAGCTGCAAGTGTCATTGAAGCCATGCGCAAATCCGAAGCACAAATAATACTTATTGGACTTGGTTTTCCAAAGGAAGATAAATGGATACATGAAATAAAAAACCAGTTTAAAAATACAGTATTTATTGGTATTGGTGGAAGCATAGATATCATTTCGGGTCAGAAACGAAAAGCACCTGCATACTTTATGGAAAAAGGGTTGGACTGGTTCTATCGTATTATTACCCGCCCATGGCGGTATACACGTTTGGTGCGACTTCTTCTATTTTATTTACAAGTTGTATGGCAGCGGTTACGACGATAAAAAAACGCAGGTTTCAAATTTAACTTTTAGCATTATTTATACATTATCTATCGCTCGTACTTACCCGGTTTTGCTCTGGTATCACGAGCTTTTTGTAATTCCGACTGAGTTACCTGACATCGGCCTAAAGTAAACCATTCAACAATTTCCTTCTTGCCGCACGTGCGACAATAGAACACTGCTTTTTTATCCTGTGCCCATTCATTGACTTCAACATAGCGAGAACCGCAGTTGCGGCACAAAATTACAGAAACATATTCCATTAAAAGCCTCTTTATTTATTGTATTTTTACAGCAATAACTGATATATCTTCTCGCTGAGCCAGTCCTTGCATAAATTCTTTTACTTTTGCAAGTAAACCCTCAATACATTCAGATGGATCATCATACTGACAACAGGTATCCATAACTTGTTTTAAACCAAAAAGGCGTGCATTGCGATTTTTGCAATTCACAATGCCATCGGTGACAATTATAAACATATCATTTGCCATAAGTTTCACAACAACTTTTTTACCATCTTTTGCATACGAAAAACGCAGGTAGCGAGCAATACCATCCCTCACTAAAATTGGATACGCTTCCCCTGTATTCATAAAGGTCAGCATGTGAGAATCCATATTTATCATGCCATAAAACAAAGAGACAGTTTGTATGTTATGTTCTTTAACTACCTGTAATGTATTAATAAATACCGGACCTACAGCATTTTTATAGATTGTCATCATTCCCTTTAATATTCCGTTAACTAATGAAGCATTGAGAGCACCCGGAACACCTTTATTATGCACATCGCATAAAGCAATACTTAATCCATTTGATGTGTGTTGCAATTCATAAAATTCGCCACCAACTTCACGTGCAGGAAGATAGCGTGCAGCCACTTTGCATGATCCATAATCTTTGGAAATTGCTGGATGAAGTGAATGCTGAATAGAGCGTGCTGATTCCAGTTCATGGCGCATGCGAGCTTCCTCAATAGCATGCTCAAAAAATATTGCATTCTGTACAGCAAGTACCGCCTGATCAGCAAACGCCATGAATAAATGCATATCCTCATCGGTAAATGCGGGTCGGTTAATTGGATTAATAGCCTGTATTACACCTAAAAGCTTGCCTTTATATAACAATGGCACACAAATAATTGAACGTGTTGTAAAGCCTGTTTGTTTATCAAAATTGGGGTCAAACCTGTTATCTGCGTACACATCATTGACAAAAACACCTTTTCGTTCCCTTGCAACCCATCCAGCTATACCCTGCCCCATTTTTACTCTGTACTTTTCCTGCAATTTGTCTCCCGCTTCACCCAATGCTACCTTAAACACTAGTTCATTGGTTTTCTCATCGTAGAGAAATAACGTACTGGCTTCAGTTTCCATTATCTCTTTAATAATTTCCATGATAATTGTGAACAATTTAGCCATATCAAGGGTGGAGTTAATTATACGGTTTATCTCAACAAGCTTGGAGAGATTATGGAGCTGTCGCTCAAGATACTCTAATGTATATTTCTGTTCATTCATACGTATTATTATTCCTTCTTATGTATTTGTCTATATTTTTTGTCGGTTTATATATGTAAATAATATACATTGTTATGCTTTTATATATATAAGGCTGAACAACAGTCAATAAAAATAATGGTAAATGTTTAAAATATTTGTCATTCCTGCTTAAAAAAAGTGCTTGTATTTACAGTATATTGTAACAATGATATAGCAAAATTGGAAAAAGTAGCTTATAAAAAAGGTAAATTGCTATGACCTACCTCATCGATGGCTACAACCTGATATATAAATTTCCTCATTTAGAAGAATTAATGCTTCAGGACAACCTTACCCAAGCACGGAAGGAACTTTTGGACTTATTAAAAATTTTTGCTAAACTCACTGGAAAACGAATTCGTGTAGTGTTTGACGGTCAGAAAAATATTGAAATACCTATTCCCAGTGAAAAAGTTGCCAATATAGATGTGTATTATTCATTGCACTATTCGGCAGATTTTTTAATAAAAGAATTTGTACGAAAAGACATGCAACCACGTAATACAACAGTGGTCACAAGTGATAAAGATATCATTGATTTTGTCAGCCGTTTTAAAACGCGCACAATGAAAAGTGAAGACTTTGCAGATTTTGTAAACCAGACTATTGAAGACCATACAGTAGCACAGATGCCTGAGAAAGATGACAACCCAACTGTAAGCAGAGAAGAAATTGAATACTGGGAAAAACAATTTGTAAAAAGAAAAAACTAAATTAATTTTCTTCTGCTAAAAGGGCTGCGCCCAGTGCTCCTATTATCTGTGCATTATCACTAACCTTAACAGGGCAATCCAGTAGTTTTTCAATTGCTTTTACAACACCAATATTTTTTGCCACACCGCCAGTCATCATCACAGGATTTGTTACTCCCACACGGTTAGCCATGGCTATTATTCGCGAGGCTATAGACTGATGGATACCAGCAATAATATTATCCCGCGTTTCGCCTTTTGCTATCAGTGATATAACTTCGGATTCGGCAAAAACAGTGCACAGGCTGCTGATTTTGGCAGGGTTATCGGCTTTTAGCGATAGCTCCCCAAATTCATCCAGATTTACTTCTAATGCTCGCGCCATTACTTCTAAAAAGCGCCCTGTTCCTGCCGCGCATTTATCGTTCATGGCAAAATCTTTTACCTTCCCATTTTCATCTATTACTATTACCTTGCTATCCTGTCCGCCAATATCAATAATAGAGCGTATTGAATTATCAAGAAAATGAGCTCCCTTTGCATGACAGGTTATTTCGGTCACATTGCTATGTGCAAACGAAACGCTTTTTCTCCCATATCCGGTTGCAACAACCTTACCAATTCTGTCAAAAGATAATCCCAATTCTGATAAGAGCTCCTGTGTTACTTTTTCACCAGCTTTTGCTGCGTTGAAGCCTGTAAAAATAATTTTACTGCCAATAATTTTTTTATTTTCTAGAACAACAGCTTTTGTGGTTATTGAACCAATATCCATACCTAATGTCAGCATAGCAAATACATTCTCCTGATAAATTTTTTCAAGATCTTCATAGAACAAGCGTTCACTCACTTTTTGTCAAGTTTTTTCTTACCAGTCAGGTTGTTTGTAATTATTTTTATCTCTGCCTATAATATCCATTTTATATTCAAGCGGCAGGTAATAAATGATGGCTCTTGGGGATAAATCATCCTTTTTTACAAAACCAATTACAATCATTTCCTGCTGATTATCTTTTTTTACAAATGTCCTGAATATGACAGGCAATGACATATCTGTAAACTGCCATCGCTGCAGCTGTTTATCAGTATATACCATCTGTATTCTGAGCATCACTTCTTCTACAATTTTATCACACACCAACGATTTAAGCTTTGCTTCACTCAATGAGCTATCGCCAAAATTACCGTTTTCAGAAAACATATAATAGTTTTCCAATTCATTTTCATTTACACCAATACATCGGGCAATCTGGCTTTTATCATAACAGTTGTGAATCCCATGCACTGTACACATAAAAGGACCCGTGCGGACTGCTTTCTTGGTGCATGCACTTATAGCAAGAGCCACAATCAAAGGAGCTATCGCCCAAAATAATTTTGTGTTGTACTTATTCAAACGTATCACTGAAACGTACCACCATACCTATTGTTATTTAAAGCTTGTGACTGTAACAACTTACTATTTAAGGTTTTCATTGAAAAATGCCATCATTTCAGGGAGCACAGACTGACAAAAATTCCAGTCATGCATTTTATATTTCTTTTCAACAAATGAAAAATTGTACCCACCTTTTTGCTCCTTCTGCAGTTGTTTAAGCCTTAATGCCAGCATAAACGTCTGCTCCATAGGCACACGGGAATCCTTGTTTCCATGAGCCAAAAAAACTGAAACATCATTGAGGTTTTTGGCATCATCAATGGCATTATCCACTGCAGCCCAGCGCTCTTGATACTCGGTATATTTTCCATACACTGCAGTAAACATACTGTTTTTTGTGTGCGATAGCATATCATAGTAACCTGACAGGCATGCAATTGCTCCAACAGTACTTTTGTAGAGTTGTGCAACACGCAACGCACCACGTGCACCAATAGAAAACCCACAAACCCCCAGACTGCGTTTATCAGTTTTTATGCCAACTGTGTTGCTAAGGTAAGGTATTAAGACAGAACCAATCCAAATGGCAGCCGGCATTTCATTCCACTTGATAGTTGTTTGATCAAAATACTGTGACTCGTACACTGTGCGTGGCATATGTGGACACACAATGACAAAATTATACATGTTGCCATAGTATGCAATATTTGTATTATTGGGCCAGCTGTTCATGGAGCCTTCATACTCATGCAAGGCAATAATTGTGCGGCTGCTTTTTGAATAATCTTTTGGGAAATAAATTTTAACCGGGACCGTTTTTTCAGTATTTATAGCTGCCGGTACATTATACACAACCCAACTTGCTGGTTTTGGTTCCTGAGCAATTATTTGCACGCTTATTGCCATGTAAATGCACATTGTAGCAACTACTAAACTAATTTTTTTCATATTTTTTCCCCTACCACACGTGATACACAAAGAGGCTCTGACCCCATTTTTTTAAAATACAAATGTATAATTCAGAATATTTTTTTTCAAGGCATTTTTAGCATAACAATACAGCTCTAATCCTAATGGTCTAGAAAAGATCTAAGCGTTTTATTATTAAATTGAATCATACTGATGCTTTTTTAAAACACCAGCTTTGACTATTATGATTTTTAATTTGTGGTACTTCATTGATTCTTTTGGTTTATTATTTCAAAAACAACGTTTCATCTGTTTCTCTTAAGCTTAAATAATCATTATCGGTCACAATTACATGGTCAAGAAGCTGTATACCAACAATTGCCCCAGCCTGCGCCACTCTTTTTGTTATCTCAATATCATTGACTGATGGCTTAAGCACACCAGAAGGATGGTTATGTACAATGATAACCGATGATGCAGCTTCACGTACGGCATCTCGGAAAACCTCGCGCGGATGGACAAGGGCTTCAGAAATTGTTCCAATTGAAATCCGCGATTTTTTTATAAGCCTGTTTTTGGTATCCAGTATCATTACAAAGAATTCCTCCTGCCTGCTACAAGCAATATCGCCGACAATACATTCCCATACCATCCTGGGTGAATCAATTGATTCATCATAATTTCGAGGTGCTATCAAACGTTTGCCAAGTTCCATTGCTGCTTTAAGCCTGATGGCTTTCACAATACCTAACCCATCAACAGTAGCTATCTCCCGTATTCCTGCATGATAGATGCCACTGACACTGCCAAAGTGCTGAATAAGTCCAAATGCGCACTCCATTACATCTTTTCCCTTCACTCCTGTTGCCAGAAGAATGGCAATCAGTTCCGTATCGCTTAAATTTTCCAACGGTTCACCGTTGATACACCGCTGAATCGGCAGTTCACATTTTGTATGCATAGTCAATTCCTTCCTTAAATTAAAAGTTTATTACCCGGTTACTATCGCCTTACTTATAAAAACGCTTATGGACTAAAAAATTTAAAAAAATTTTTTTTATTTTATTAATTTTTTTTCTTACCGATACATACTATAGATTTTTTATGTCACATTTTATTTTACTGTTGACAAAAAAATTATGATACGGAATATACTAAATCATAAGGAGTTTGCAATCAGGGAGGGTTATATGAAAGTCAGTATTGATGCCATTTTACAATCTGCACAACAATTAAAAAGCACTATTAATGTTGACGAGCATAAGTCTGGGAACAAAAATAAAATCACAACCGATAAAATCCATATTGAACACAGGGTCATGGCTCGCCTGGATGAAATTCATACTCAGATTAAAGATATACAGACAAATCTTACCCGCTATCAGGTCATGAGTGATGGTGTTGGTATGCTATTAGACGATATTCGCAAAGGTGGTAGCAATAGTCAGAATATTATTAACTCCATTTTATTCAACAACCGTCCAGTCCTCAAAGAATTTCTAGGCGATAGTTATGATGAAAACTCCATTACGTATAAAAGTGAACAGTTGAAAAATCTTATTGCCGATAGCATTTCCAGTTTGCAAAAGCTTGAAGTTGAATTTGAAAATATTGTTGCTTCGGATCTTGCGCGCAATGTTCACTTGAAAGATAGAATCAATGAAATAAATGCTCTCATTCCTCGCACTATCAAGAACCCACAGCATTTACATCATCTTGATGCTGAAACTGTTAAACGGTTGATTCAATAATTATAGTTAGTTTTGGTGAAAATAAACTAAAATGATAAAACATATGAAGAAACATATTAATTATTAAGGCTGTCTC
>JAOAIH010000040.1 GCA_026414805.1 Spirochaetota bacterium
CTGCCTGTTCATTATCATAGTTGAACAGATCCTCGTTCCACCGCAACTATTTTGACTTTTTTATCATTCCTCCTTATATTATAACGTCCAGTACTCCGTCATGATACATATATCGGCTGCTTGCTTCTTCATATTCAGTATTTTCACTATAGTGAAGCCCTGTAGCCTGAATTTCGGAAAAATCACGCTGGCGCTGTTGTTTAACATTTACCTCAAAATCACCCACGTGCACCCCACTTTGTTCAAGTTCAAAGCGTATAGCTTCAAGTTGCTGCTGTAACAGCTCTTTTGCTTCTTGGCTTTCAACAATAAAACGTCCGCTGATAATTCCATTCTCAAGCCCCAGATTCACCGAAAGCTTTCCTAAACTTTCAGGATGTAGTTTTAATGTTAGGCTTGTCCTTTCGCCTTCCTGCATCACTTTGGCTTTGTGTAAAAGCTGCATAAGCTCATCATTTACTAAGGGCTTTGCCTGCGTTGCACCAACAGTGCCATTGAGCTGCTTATTATTTACCTGAATAAAGGAATCATTGCGTTCGGTTATGTTTGGTGTTTTTTTATCTAATGGTTGTGCTTCTTCCAGCTTCCCTTTCTGTTTTACTGCATCAATAATTGTAGTTTCAGAATTTCGTTCAGTCTTCTGACTCCTTGCACCAAATGCCATAAGGTGATTGTCATGAGTGGATTTTGATTCCACTTTTTTATTTTTATTGTCCGATAGCTCATTGCGATGAACTACATGAGGAACTATCTGAGCACTGAGCACATCTTTCTTGCCAGCATTCTGCAACGTCGTCAGGTTTGCTATCAGCCGGGTGATATCGCTGCTTTTTGTATCCTTTCCCTTGCTGTTATTATCTATGGCTTTCTGCAATTGATTAATAACATCCTGAATGCTTTCCCTCCCCACTTTTTTTGTAAGACTATCATTAATAGTAAACTTCTCAGGCTTTGCTGAAGTATCGGGGAAAATACGTGTATGGACATCCTTTTTAAATTCATTCTGCTTTGCAGAAGGGATATTTTTATCAGTAACTATCGCCCGCGAATTATTTGTCAGTAATAACGAGGAAACTAACGATTGCAGTACATCAGACTTTTGCACTGCACCATCATCTTTTTGTGAATTCCTCCTATCAGCAATTTTCCTATCTGTTGCCTGTGAAAGATTCAAAGTTATATTAAAATTTGCCTCTTTTTCATTTTTGTCATTTTTGTTATCTATTGCCCTGGTAGCATCATAATTGCTGTCATTGTGTATTCCATAATCGTTGTTTTTAGTATTTGCCAAATATGGTGTTTCACTGTTATTGTGCACTGTTTCTTTCAATATTGAAATGAATGGAGTTACAGGTTCACTTACTTTATTTGTATGTGAACTTTGTGCCTTAAAATCAAAATCCATGACAACAGGTTTTACCATATTTATACCCTGAAATAAGATGATGTCTTACCATTAATATCGATTACCCTCATTTTTTTAATGAATTAATTTTAATTTTTTGGTAATTAAGCCTTACCAACATCAGTAAATTCCTGCATTATGTCATATTATATGGTATTTTTTTTGTTTTTCCATACATAGAAGTGTTGCAGCATCATTAACCAATCACTGCAAACATCTGGCTATCTTTAAAAAGCTAAAAATTCATGTTTTCAAGGGTAATAAAATGTTTAGTACAACAATATTTTTTATAATGGATGGTAAAATTGATGACGGATAATATTTAAAGTCATAAAAAATGAACACCTTTTTGCATCGCATCTAACAATCATAAATAGGAAATCGATGCTAATAAATAAAAAATATAAAAATTTTTATATTTATTTAAATTTTTTTTGTTGCTCTATTTTTCATGTGATATAACTAGTACTGTAACTTCTGCGCTATTACCTGCTATCTTAAGGGCAGGTGTATAGCGGCGTTATTTGGAATGTAATACTTCCATAATTGCCGATCCTCCATTTTTTATGGATCCCAGACTCACGTCCCCAAATGGGAGACCTCTTGGACACTCATCCCTGTCAAAAGCAGGGATGCTTTTTTTTGTAATTTTTTATTTTTTTCCTTTACATGTTCTATATTTGTTTTTAATTGCATTGTATTTTTTCAATGCTATGCCGATTGAAATACTATAAATTTTATAGAAGAAAAATGCAATTTTTTTGCGACATAATCTTGTATTTTTCTTGACAAATTACAAATTTTATAATTGGAAGAATTAGATTCACTGAATATAAGATATAAAATTACAGGATAAAGCGAGGTACACAAACAAATGGAAGCAATTGAATCACTGCACACGACAGAAACACAGGAGCCTCCGGATTTTTCCACTTCAAATTCTGATGAGCCCCCCTCGGCGTGCAGTGCAGTACCAAATGTGATAACGATTCTCCCTTCAAGGAATGTTGTCCATAAACCCGCAACAACAAGTAAAACAAAAATTTTCAGAAAACTTTTTTATCCTGATGTTATTGACTCCCAATGGAATGACTGGCGGTGGCAGATTGCAAACAGGATCCGTACGTATGAACAGTTGTCTGCAATCCTTGACCTATCACAAAGTGAAGTTGATGCAATCACCAGTCACACCCAACTACCCATGTCAATTACACCTTACTACGCAAGCCTTATTGATCGAACCAACCCTAATGACCCAATTCGCCGCTGCGTAGTACCAACAATACATGAACTCAGTCACAATGCCGGTGAATCCAATGATCCTCTTTCAGAAGATGAAGATAGCCCCGTTCCTGGTCTTGTACATCGGTATCCAGACAGGGTTCTTTTTTTAGTAACGGATTTTTGCTCTACCTATTGCCGTTACTGTACCCGCTCACGCATTGTGGGGCGTTCAAACTGCATACTACCCAACAAAAACTGGGATGCAGCTTTACGATATATTGCCGAACATACTCAGATCCGTGATGTATTAATCTCAGGTGGCGACCCTCTCACCATGAACGATTCCATGATAGAGTATCTTCTCAACCGGCTCAGAGCAATTCCACATGTTGAGATTATACGTATTGGAACAAAGGTCCCTGCTGTATTGCCACAGCGAATTACCCATTCACTGGTAAGTATGCTGAGGAAATATCATCCTTTGTGGATAAATATACACTTTACGCACCCCAATGAAATAACCCCTGAAACCATGAAAGCATGTAACAGACTTGCAAATGCTGGCATTCCACTGGGCAGCCAGACAGTATTACTGAAAGGTATCAATGATAGTGTTGATGTATTAAAAAAATTATACCACCTGCTTCTACAGTGCCGCGTACGCCCCTATTACCTGTATCAGTGCGATCCTATAGTAGGCTCATATCATTTTCGCACTTCAGTTGCTAAGGGAATTGAAATGATAGCAGGATTGCGCGGGCATACAACGGGTTTAGCAGTACCACACTATGTCATTGATGCTCCTGGAGGTGGCGGCAAGATCCCTCTGTTGCCGCAGTATTGCCAGGGGGTAGATGATGATTCAATTGTTCTGAAAAATTATGAACATAAATATTTCTACTACCCTGATACAAAATGACTGTAAAAGCCATGCGTGTTGGCCTGACCTACGACCTCAGAGATGATTACAAGGCATTGGGCTATGATGACGAAGCCATTGCGGAATTTGACAGTATAGAAACCATTGATGCCATTGACAACACGCTTAAGCAGTTAGGATTTATCACCGAGAGAATTGGTCACATCCGCAATCTAGTGTTACGCCTGGCACACAATAAGCACTGGGATATTGTATTCAATATTGCAGAAGGAATGTATGGTATAGGGCGTGAGGCTCAGATCCCTGCGTTGCTTGATGCTTATACAATTCCTTACACTTTCTCTGACCCACTGGTTATGGCACTTACTTTAAATAAAGCAATGACAAAACAAATACTGCGTGACCACCATATACCTACCCCTCCATTCGTATTGATTAATACTGTTGATGATATTGCACATTGCAATCTCACCTATCCTTTATTTGCAAAGCCTTACGCTGAAGGAACTGGCAAAGGCATTAGCGCCTCTTCAATCATCAACAATTCAGGCCAGCTTGAAACAACCTGTGTGCAGCTACTTCAAAAATACAAACAACCTGTACTG
Organism: Spirochaetota bacterium; assembly: GCA_026414805.1. Lineage (NCBI taxonomy): Bacteria > Pseudomonadati > Spirochaetota > Spirochaetota bacterium. Next base: position 4,115 of record JAOAIH010000040.1, read on the forward strand.
GTTGAAGAATACCTGCCTGGCAGGGAATTTACCGTGGGTATAGTTGGCAGTGGCAACAACGCAAGAGCTATCGGTGTCATAGAGATTATAGTACGTGAGCATGCAGAAGAAAATGTATATTCCTACACCAATAAGGAAAAGTGTGAAGAATTAGTAGAATACAAGCTTGCCTGCGATACTACTGCACAAAGTGCAATAACAGTAGCATTACAATCATGGAAGGTACTGGGCTGCCGCGATGCTGGCCGCGTTGATATTAAGTGCGATAGCTATGGCAATCCAAACTTTCTTGAAGTAAATCCTCTTGCCGGACTCCATCCAACACACTCCGACCTGCCCATTATATGCACTAACGTTGGTATATCGTACGAGCAGTTGATCGCAACCATTATGTATAATGCCTTAGAGCGTTATAGCTTACTGGATAAAGCTCCAAAAAATTTATCTTCATTCATCATAAAATAATAGTTGCACAAAAATAATAACGTTAAAAACTTTGTAATACCAATCACTATATTCACCAAAACTATTATTTTATACGTTGGAAGAATGGAGATAATTTTTATCCACCAGTACGTAGATGTTGATGCTCCATTAGATGAAAAAGATGTTCTGGAGCAGCGTGATGAGCTTAGTGGTATATTTAAAGAGATGGGATATCCCACTAGCTACAGAGCACTGCGTTCTCATCTTGATCTGCTGTCATTGCAAGAGTTATCGCACAAAAATTGCATTGTTTTTAATCTGTGCGAAAGCCTTTTTGGCCGTGATGACCTAATGTTTTTAGCACCGTTCATGCTTGAGCAGTACGGAATTCCCTTTACCGGCTCAGGCTCCCGTGCTATTGCACTAAGTTGCCATAAGCTTGAAAGTAAAAAAATAATGATTCATCACAATATCCCTACCCCTGCATACATTACTAAAGATACTGAGTATAGTGCAGATCTTAATGGCACCTATATTATCAAACCCTACAACACCCACGCATCAATTAATATTACCCAAGATTCAATAGTAACGGTGCAATCACAAAAGGACTTCACCATACTGAAAGAAAGGCTTTGTTCCTCAAGCAATCTTTTTGCAGAAGAATTTATTGATGGTAGAGAATTTAACATATCGCTCCTGTTAACTGATGATGGGGTTAAAATTCTGCCACATGCTGAGATACTTTTTGATAACTACCCACCCACTATGTATAAAATAGTTGATTATGATGCAAAGTGGGTACATACCTCATTTGCCTATGAAAATACTAACCGCAGTTTTATTTTTTCAGATGAAGACAAACCCATACTGGACGAAATTGACAGGATATCCCTTGCACTCTGGGATATTTTTTCACTTAACGGGTATGCCCGTATTGATTTCAGGGTAAGAGGGAACAAAGTTTTTGTGCTTGAGGTCAATGCCAATCCCTGCATATCTATTTACAGTGGTTTTATGGCAGCAGTACAGCAATATGGATTGACCTTTGCACAGGCACTTGATACAATCATACGACATCCTGTCCTATCACAAAAAATATATTCATGAATGAAATGAAGCACACTACAAAATACAATATCAAATATCGGGATTTCCCTATTGAAGATGATGGGGATGCCTTAGTAGCAATTCTTGAAGCAACTGGTTTTTTTTATCCCGAAGAAATTGATATTGCATTAGAATTACTCAATGAAAAATTAAAATTTGGCGATAGCTCAACATATCAATTTATATTTGCTGAATATGAGTCTACTGTAGTTGGATATATTTGCTACGGTAAGATACCATTGACGAAAGCATCATACGATGTATACTGGATTGCTGTAGACCCCCACTATCAAGGAAAAGGTATTGGATATGCATTACTACAGCAGGCTGAAGAGAAGATCAGGCATGAGGATGGCAAACATTTTTACATAGAAACTTCTGGAAGAAAATTATATCAGCCAACCCATGCATTCTATTTAAAAGCTGGATATACCATTATTGCAGTATTTAAGGATTTTTATGCTGATGGTGATGATAAATTAGTTTTCTATAAAAAATTATTATAACTTCCCGGTTACTATCTCCATACTTTTTAATTTTTCTTTGTTTTTTTATGAATATCAATTGTATCTTGACAAATAGCGTGTTACAATGATGTTATTACTATGAGGTTGTTATGGAATGTTTGTGTGGTGGAATATTGACCCAAGGTAAAAGCTGCTACAGTATCAGTGGGCAACACTTTTATCTTGTTATTGAAAATATTCCGGCATACAGGTGTACCCGATGTGGTAAAATATTGTTTGAAGATGACGTTGTTGATAAAATACAAGCATTACGTAAACGGGTTGAACGGGAAACAAAAGAGATTGTCACCGGCACCCCTTCAGTACATACATACGATTATTAACTTTATTAACATAATATTAGGAGAATGCGATCATGCGCGTACGATTTGCACCAAGCCCTACAGGTTTTCTGCATGTGGGCAATGCGCGAACTGCAGTACTCAATTATTTGTTTAAGAAAAAATATAATGCCACCTATATCCTCCGTATTGAAGATACTGATATGGAACGCAGCACTAAGGAATCAGAGCAATCTATACTCAACGACTTACAATGGCTTGGCATACAGTGGGATGAAGGTCCTGATTGCGGTGGTAGTTTTGGCCCATACCGGCAATCTGAACGATTTACCATTTACCAAGAATATACTGAAAAACTACTTGCAAGCGGCAATGCATATCATTGCTACTGCAGTCAGGAAGAACTTGACGCACAACGACAGATTGCAGCCCAAATGAATAAACCATTTGTATATCCCGGGACCTGTCGCAACCTTACACTAGAACAAAAAAAAGCGTATGAAAACCAGGGACGTAAGCCAACTGTGCGTTTTAGGGTTAAGGATGGAATTACCATTTCTATAGACGATCATATTAAAGGCAAAGTAGTATTTAACAGCGAAAATATTGGCGGTGATTTTATCATAGTGCGCTCTGATGGCGTACCTGTATATAACTATATTGTAATTATTGACGACACACTAATGAACATTTCACATGTAATCCGCGGTGAGGATCACCTGCCCAATACACCTAAGCAGATTTTGATTGCCATGGCATTGGATCTACCAGTTCCTCACTACGCTCACATGCCACTTTTACTTGGTCCTGATCGAACCAAGTTGTCAAAACGCCACGGTATAACTTCCGTTGCTGTATACCGTGAACAGGGCTACTTACCACAGGCATTGTTTAATTACCTGGCATTGTTAGGATGGACATTAGAATCAGGGGAGGAAATAGCTCCCATTGACACACTGGTTGAACAATTTGAATTGTCTAAGATTGGTAAAAGTTCGGCAATCTTTGACTTCCAAAAACTTAAATGGATGAACTCAGTGTATTTACGAAGTCTTCCCATTGATCAAGCGCGGGCACTATTTTATCCCTACATTGAAAATGCAGGCCTGAGTACATCTGATAGAGAATGGCTTAACAATGTAATTGACACTGTACGTGGAAATTGCGAGATAGCATCGGATATTGTTAAGGAGATATCACTATTCTATGGCGATACAGTGAAGTTTGAAGAAGATGCACTGGAAATGTTATCAAAGCCTGAAGCCAAAGAAGTTATAAAAACTGCACATGAACTGCTACACAGCACTATTAATGAAAATAATTACAGTGCCGAAACACTCAACATCATAAAACAAAAAACTGGATTGAAGGGGAAGATGCTTTTTATGCCATTCAGAGCAATGGTTACAGGGAGATTACATGGTCCGGAGCTTGATAAAATATTACCGCTGCTGGGTTTTGAACGTTTTGCAAAACGTATAGAATATTGCTATGAACGCTTTGCTAAATAAAGTGAAGATTCCAGCTCAAGCCCGGAATGACGGAGTGGGAATTTATGATTACATACGGAATGACGCAATTGAGTTTTATGGTTAGATACAAAATTGCATGGTAGAGACTCAAGGTTAAAATCATAATGACATGAATGAAACTATAGTGTTGTAGGAGTTTATCATAGGTATGAAACGATTTATTTTTGTAATAATCATAACAATTATTTTAAACGTGTGTGCATGTTCAGCACAAGCACCAAAAGAAATTCCGGTAGGCACCTGGCAGTACAATTTGCTAATTAATGGTGTAGAAATGGGTGTTGCAACCATTTCAAACAGCATTCAGGATAATCTATATATCTATCGTTTTGATTTATCAATGGGTAATGGCATAACACAATCACAGGATACTATAATAGAAACATTAGACTGTAAACCAGTAAAGCTTGAAAAACATACATATATCAAACAGGGGCAAACACAACAAAAACTTGACATAGTAGCCCTATGCAATGGCAACACCGTAACACTTATAGAAAATAATAGTAAAACCATTATAACCCTTGACGATGAGTATGTCCTTGATGGGAATTACTTTCTGTACATGCTTATTAAAAATAAATTTAAAAAAGGGTTGAAGATAACACAAAATATATATGATCCATCTCTCGAAAGAGAGAACACTATTCCAGTAACCATTACACTTGCAGGTACTGAAACAATATCAGTTAACAGTCAGATTAAAAAAGCTTGGAAAATTGAACAAAGTATTGGGAAAATCAAAAATATTATTGTATACCTTGATGAAAACGGTGTAGTGTTGAAAAGCTCCATAAAAATGCTGAACATGCAACTGGACATCATCCGAAAGGACTGACAATGAAAAAATTATTTGCCATAGCTATTACTACTGTTGTGGCTGGTTGTGTAGTATACATATATTCACAACCATTACCATCCAGTTTTTCAACGGTTACAATTGACAATATTACCAATAAATTATGGGAAGAAAATATTTCGCTTTTTATGATAACTTCGGATAATGCATTTACGCTAATTCAAACACCATATCAAAAAATCATTTCTTCAAAGCATAACAACAATCGATATGCAATTATTTGTGTAACTGGCACAAACAAAGAATATCAGGAAAAGCCTTCACAAAATGATTTAAAGGACACACGATTATTGCAATTAAATAATCCAATAATTCTTCAAAACGCAAAAAGAATAACCGGAAAAAACACTATTGAAGAAGCAGAACAACTTGTATACCACACAATAGAAACCAAGACTGAAGGAATCCCCATCATACCAGCTCCTTCAATCTTTGAAATTAAAAAAGGTGACTGTACTGAACATGCAATTGCAACTATTGCTCTCCTTAGAGCACTCCACATACCTGCGCGTGCTGTGGTTGGCATGATAGCTGTAAAAGAATATGCAGGTAAAAAAAATGTGTTTGTATTCCACATGTGGGCAGAAGCTTTTTATAATAATAAATGGATACTGGTTGATGCTACGCGACCTGGAAAAAAGAAAACAAATTGTTATATTGCCTTATCACATCACTCACTTGAAACAGAAATGCCACTTAATTTTCTTGAATCTATGGCACAAATACAAAATCTTAAAGTTACCTATCTTTCCGAATAGATTCTAACAGTATACGTAATTGCATAGCAGGATTCATTATCCTGCACATACTCACATACAGTACAACACCTAATGCCACAAGAACAAATGTATACACAATACCTTTCTGATATCCAAAAAACCATTGCACTGCATAAAGCACTACGCCCATTACTACAGCAGCACCACAATACTGTAGCAGTGATGTCATAAAGTTTTTACTTACTGCTACCTTCATTGTATGCATAAGTTTTATAATAAGAGCTATCGCCACAAAAAATAATGAGATGCTGTTTGCCAGAGCAAGACCACCATGCATAAGTGAAGTGCGCATAAGTACAAAGCCCACAACTATATTGAGAGCAACTGCGCTTATAGAAATTTTATTAATGAATGTTGATGCCCTCATGCTGATAAAAAGGGGCATTATAATTCTTACTACTGCAAAGGCAGGAATACCCACTGCGGCATACGCAAGCGCTGTATAGGTCATGGCTGTTTCATAGCTATAAAAATTACCATGTTCAAAAAAAGTGGCAAGGATGATCCTGCCTGTTGCAATAAGGCCTGCACTGGCAGGAAATGCAATAAATAATGACGCCTGTAGTATTTTAGTTATTGTTGATTGCAGTTGATCAATTTTTTGCTGTGCCCACAAATGCGATATTTCAGGATGATATGCATTGCTCATTGAAATTATAAATACACCGCTTACAATTTCAATGAATCTATCAGCATAATATAGATAGCTTACGCTTCCTTGTTGTAATGTTGATGCCATCATTGTATTTACAAGGACGTTAACGTGATATACTGCAACACCCATCACTGAAGATACCACCATACGTGACATATCAAAATATATATTCTTTTCAACTGACTGTATCCTTAAACGAACACCAGTCTTTGACAACGGAAACACCACAGTCAAGCACTGCATCACACCACCGGCTACCACACCTGCTGCAAGCCACATTACATTTGAATACATATAGGCAAAATAGCAAAAAAGAATGATACCCACATTAAGCAATAGTGGTGACAGTGCGGGTATAAAGAAAATACCACTAGTGTTTAAGATACCCATGGCAAATGCAACAATGCTTGCACACAAACAATATACGAACATCATTCGCAATAATACAACTGAAAGGTCTAAGACATCCGCACTAAATCCAAAGCCCAAAATCCCAGCTATAAACGGTGCTGCAAATATACCTGCTATTGATATGAACACCCCTGCAATAAAATATACTGAAAATAGTCTTTGTGCCATTTGCTTTCTTTCTTCTTTTTGGCGATAGCTCATAATAACAGACACCAGCGGTAGAGATAGTGTACCTTCAGCAACAAGCCGTCGCACCAGATTAGGGATTCTGAATGCAGCAAAAAATGCATCAATCTGCCATGAAGCGCCAAAGATCCAGGCAATAACCATATCGCGCACAAAACCAAGTATTCTGCTCAATGTAGTTGCTAAAGCAATATATGTAGTTGACCGTAGAGAGTTCATACAATTAATGTATTGACATATTTACTATTACATCACAGTAATTATATTAAAACACTTTTTGAATAATGCATGTGTTCCTCTTTTTCTAGAGGATGTTTCAGAATAAGCTAATACTTATTGATTGAACATTTTCAGCACCAATTGCATACAGTACAACTATTGAATCAACAACAATTTCAAGGATACATTATATGAGTCATCCTTTAATTACGAGCATAACATTTTTTGCGTTACTTTCAGTATTTAGTATATTTGTTCCAGATGTTGAAGCCGTCAATTATTACGAAGCTGGATGCCGCTATTATGTCCACAAAAATTGGGAAAAAGCAAAAGAAAATTTTTTAAAAGATATTGAAACCACAGATAGAGGGGATTCATATTATTTTATTGGAGAAATTGAAAAAAACAGGGGCAACCTTGATGCGGCACTGGAGTATTTTGAAAAAGCTGTCGCTCGCAAAATGACCCCCAAATACCGTAATTTAGCATACTGGAACCTGATTGTAATCTACGAATCAAAATCCAACTTCCCAAAGACTATCAAAACATGTAAATACTTTTATGAAGTACTTGGCGAGGCATCAGCAAAAACAAAAGCAGAAAACCTCATTAACAAGCTCATGTGGACCGAAAATGAAGATGCACGTAAAGAATATGAAGAAGGTCTCAATACCAAATCAAAGGATTATATGGTAGCGTTGCAGCATTTTAGACAGGCTGCAATGCTGGATAGCTCTTTTCTTTCCCCTGTATTTGAAATAGGCATGTATTACTACTCACAAAACCAGTACCGTGATGCGTTAAACTATTTCAATCAGATTTTATACCGCATACCCTTTTATGGGGAACTTCAGATGCTTGTAGGGGAAATATATTTCCAGGATAAGCGATACGCCGAAGCAGCCACATCATTTGAATCTGCGCTTGAATATGCATTTATTGATAAAGACATGAAGTACACTATTCAGCTTAAAACAGCAACCTCATACTATAATAGTGGGCAGTATGAAAAAGCCCAAAGTTTACTTGAACAGGCTATATCAACAAAAAAAGGAAACCTTGCACCATATTTGTTATTATCAGCCATTCAGATGCAGAAGAATGATTATGATGGGGCTCTTTTAACATTGCAATCTGCATATAAAATTGATTCAAATAATCCTGAAATACTGTACCAATTAGGTTTGGTATATTATAATAAAAATGACAACAAGGCATATGAATATTTTGAAAAAGTGTACTTGCAATACCGCCAAAAACAAAAGGAAGTGCCTTCAAAATACATAAAGGCATTCATTGCCACAGCGCAGTATTATTATACCACCAAACAATATTCTCGGGTGGTAGAACTTACCGCAATAGTTCCCCAAAATTTGCGCGATGAATCCCTCATGTTAAACTATGCACGCTCACTGTATATGCTTGCACAGTATAATGAGGCGATAGCTCATTTTACCAGATTCAAGCTTGCAGATAATGACTTAATTATTCTTTGCAGATGCTATGCCTTAATTAACAATACCTCAAAAGCAAAAGAGATAATATACACCAACTACTACGATACAAATTTCATTAATAAAGTAAAGGAAGACAAATTACTAAAACCGCTGTATAAGGAAGTTGAAAAGCAGCGTGAAGTTTCGGTAACAATACAACCACAGGAAACCAAGGATTCATCCACACCCCATGAAACTTCTACAGAACACACTAATCCACAATAACATTGTTGCCGTACTACAGGGTCTGTGTATTGCGGCAATTGCGATAGCGTTCTTTTTCATATTTGATTTTCTGCATATCGTCACTATAGCCTTCATTGCCTCAATAGGGTTACAATCATGGTGCCAGCTTAATCCATGTTACCCTGATTACATCACCAGTGCAGAAGCTCCACTTGCCTCATTATCATTCTTAATCGTCATGATTATTACACAATCAGTGCCGCTATCAATCACTGTTACGTTAATAGTACTTTTGGCGTATCACTATTTTTTTTCATCATCAGAAGTTTACCGTGATACCTATTTTACCGCTTTACTTTTTTCAATTGTATTTCTTTTTATCAGTGCATATCTCAATCACATTGGCACTTTTGATGATTATCCTGGTAAAATTATTATTGGTGTTAGGGGCAATACATTATCCATCATTATTATTTCTACACTCATGAGTATGCTACATATATATCTTTCAAAATTAAAATATGAATTGAGCATTATTAGTTTAGGGAGCAATTATTACACTCTTTTACCGTTTAACGAAACTGTTTTCCCTTTGATAATAAGTATTACTAAAGCTGTAGTCACTACCTTCATCTTTCTTTTAATTGGGTGGATGGGAGCATTGCTCACAACTATTCCGTTACTACGCAAATCTAATCAAATCATATCTGTAATTGTATTAACGATAATTATATCTTCACTGCTATATGCACAACACTATATAAGCCCACTGTATATTATTATCCCAATCGTAATCATTGACTTTTTCTTTGTATTTATTCATGCTAAGAGGTTACCATGCTCAAGCTGAACAATCTTTCATTAACAATTGCTGATAATCAGATACTTAATAACATAACAGTTGAATTTTTTGAAGGTGAAATTATTGGTATTATTGGCAAACCCTCATGTGGCAAATCTGTATTGCTTCAAACAATTTCTCAACACTACACACACTACACCGGCCAAATTACTTTTAATTCCAAATCAATTAAAGCTTTAAAAAAAAATGATTTTGCACAAAAAGTTTCTTTTCAACCACCAGGAATTTATCACAACTACTACATAACACTTGGTGATTATCTTTTATTGAGCAGATTGCCCTATAAACGTTTTCTTTCACCATTTCAGCCGTTTGATTTTGAGATTGTCAGTAAATATATTGATCTCTTTGATTTACAGCAATACACAAATACACCACTAATGTTACTTTCAGCCGATATTCAAGCACGCGCGCTATTAGCTTTTCATTTTATCCGTCAGGCACAGGTAGTACTGCTGGATAATCCTACACAAAATCTTTCTTTACTTTCCTATAGCAAGCTTCACGATGCAATTATACGATACTGTTCTACAGGAAAAAACTTATGTATTATTGCTTCACATGACATTAATTTTCTTGCTCAAACGGTAGATAAATTTTACATAATGGAAAACGGCACAATAGTTCACTCTTGTATTCCTGCCGATTTAAGCCAAGATGTTATAAAAAAATTTTTAGGGATTGATGTATTTATTACACGAAATATCTATAATGGCAAGCCAAACGTGCATCTCTATTTTGAGTATTAACTGTCAAATATCATACTGCTATAGTCTATGCATACTTTCAAGTAATATATCATCAAATATAGTATTCTAATTTCCTTATTCCTTCTTCAACGCTGTGTATCAATATAAGGTCATATGACTCAGTTGCATTAATTAAATTTTGCAGATTTTCTGATACACCCAGAATCATTATCCTGCGTTTTCGTTGCCGCGCCAAGTACGACAGATCCGTTAATGCTTTTAATCCTGAAGAAGTAACCATTGAAACACCCGACAAGTTTATTATAACATTATTTGTAGCTATCAAGCTTTCTATTAAGCTTGTAAATTCCCTCTCAGTAGCTGAACACAGAACACCTGCTAAATTAACTATTTTTGCTCCTTCACGTTCCTCTATTGAATAATTTATTTCAGCTGCCATTACTTATTAACCATTGATAAATAAAATTGCAAAGCCTCAATTACCAGTGTATCACTTACTTCCTGTCCTGTACAGGGTTTCCCTATTGATTCAAGCAAAACAAAGCGGATTTTGCCTTTAATGTTTTTTTTATCATATATCATGTGATTTACAACCATTTGTGGATCAAATGACAACGCTGGCAAAAGCTTATATTCTAAAAGAATATTTTTTATACAATCAAAATCATCTTTGGGCATTCCTTGTTTGTAAGAGATATACGATTCCACTAGCATGCCCGCTGCAACAGCTTCACCATGGTTCACCCTGTATTCAAACAGTGATTCAATAGCATGTCCAACAGTATGTCCATAATTTAAAATAGCTCGTAAATTTCTTTCATGTTCATCCTTCTCTACAATAGAAGCTTTGAACTGTACTGAGCTTTCAATACATTTAAGCAATGCTGTATTGATATTTCCATACTGTATTTCTTTATTTTTCAAAAATTGTAACGTTGCGCTATCGCCAATTACCGCATGCTTTACCACTTCCGACATCCCACAGCGCCATTCATTCTCAGGTAACGTTTGTAAAAAGTGTATATCGATAAGGATATAATCGGGCTGATGAAAATGTCCCACTATATTTTTGCCTGTTTTTATATTAACTGCTACCTTCCCACCAATACTTGCATCCACCATTGCAAGAAGTGTAGTTGGGATATACACAACATCAATACCTCGCATATATGCTGATGCAATATATCCCGTAAAATCTGTTGTAACTCCACCACCTATCCCTATTAACAGCGAATTCCGTGTACACTGTGCTTCAAGTAAGCGATTGAAATATTCTTCGGCAAATGCGTACGACTTATTTTGTTCATTGTCATCGTAGGGGAGCGTCACTACATTCATTGGTTCCAGGCTTTGCTGTATAGCCTGTCTGTGAAGCTGATACACCTTCTGGCTAACAATTGCAACGATAGCATCCCATCGGGTATATGGTATTAGTGAAGAAAGTGAAGCCAACAAACCTTTACCAATGATTATTGAAGATTGTTTTGAAGCAAACTGTAAAATAATAGAATGAGTATTTTTTATGGAATCCACAGTGAACCTTTATAAATTTTTTTGCTATTATTCTGCAAAAGCTCGGCAATACACTCATTAAGCGGGGGATACATAACAACATCATTCAGTTCATGCAAAGTTTTGAAACTGAAATCGTATAAAATTTTTTCATTCCCCAGCCGTATTGACTGGTTTATAAGATTACACCAAAAAATAATATTAATGATATGACGCTTCCCGTTTGGTTCAATGGAATCAGCTATCATGGCAATATCGCCAACTTCAACATTTAAACCCAATTCTTCCAAAAATTCCCTTTTTAATGCTTCATCAAGTGATTCCTGGTATTCAACCCCTCCCCCTGGCAATAACCAGTAGACCTGGCTGCCTTTTTTATGAGCTATCAATAATATTTTATTATCCTCAACAACCAAACCCGCTACACGAATTCTGATTTTTTTATGCGATAGCTCAAATTTCATATACTAATCCTGTTAGAATAGATAAGTTCTAACGCCTTTTTGGCAGCATCAGATTCGGCTTTTCTCTTGCTGGTTCCCGTCCCCATTGTTATATCTTTTTCATTAATAGTTAATTTAACGGTATACATTTTATGGTGATCCGGTCCGGATTCCTGAACAACAGTATATAATGGCCTGCTCTTATATTTTTTCTGTACTATTTCCTGCAACGTTGTTTTTGGATCCCTAAGGTATGAAAGCTTATCAATACGCTGGATATCTTTCTTCAAAAGCCTCAATACAAGCTTTTTTGATTTTGTTAAACCTGCATCAAGATACACAGCACCAATAATAGCTTCTAGTGTATTTGCTAATATTGACTGTCGATACCTGCCTCCGGTTAGCTCCTCTCCCCTGCCCATTATTATAAAATCACCTAAATGTATCTGAGTTGCAACTTTTGCCAAAGTCTCTTCCGAAACAACAGCAGATTTTATTTTGGCCAAATCACCTTCTGGATAATTTTCAAACGATTTAAACAAATACTCATTGACTATTAAACCTAAAACCGAATCACCCAGATATTCCAGGCGTTCATTATCTTTTACAGGAACAGAGGATTCATTCACAAAAGAACGGTGAGTTAATGCACGTTTTAATAAAGATTTATTTGAAAAAGAAAAATGTAAGCGTTTTTCAAGTTGTTGCAATTTGCGGTTTTGCCTTTTTTTTTCTATTACCTTCTTATTTTCATCATCCATTGCTCATCACAAAACAACAAAAATCATTCACTGCAATTTTGCTTCAATATATTTCACAACATCTTCAACGGTTAATAATTTTTCAGCATCCTCATCGGGAATTTCTATTCCAAACTCCTCTTCTAAAGCCATAACCAATTCCACGGTATCAAGCGAATCAGCACCCAGATCATCTACAAATGACGCCTGTGGTGTAACCTCAGATTCATCCACTCCCAACTGATCGACAATTATTTTCTTTATTTTTTCAAAATCAACAGTCATTACCTCTGCCCCTCCTTACCAAACTTGTGTTGCATACTAGGCCTCACAACAACACAAACATTTATTTGATACTAGTATAAATATTGATATTTTGTCAAGATTAATATAAAAGGAGCGTGTGCAACGCTCCATATCAAATCAAATTTATCCCTTATTGACTTTTACAACGGGTTCCACTATAAGTTTTCCTTTATAATGGCCGCATTCAGGGCATACTCTATGAGGTAGAACGTACGCTCCACATGTGGGACATGGTCGTAAGTTTGGTGCACCTATTGCATCATGCGAACGGCGCATCCTTGATTTTGCTTTTGATTTTCGCCTCTTTGGTACCGCCACTTTTTTTACTCCTTATTTCAAATTGTCAAAATTCACTATAACTTCAAGAATAGCACATCCTCGTGTCAATGCTTTTTTTACATTACATGGTATTAATTTTTCTTTTCATTCTCTAAGGCACCCAGAAACATATTATATTGAGTTGCCTTTTTTGCAAAAAAAGACTGTGGAAATTCAGTCGATACCCTGGTAAAATATTCACGAGCTTTAAAATATTCACCTTTCTGTGCATACATTCTGCCTATACTATACACAACCTGGTCTATATTAAAGGCATCTTTGTACTTTGATTCACAAAGCTGATAATACCGCAACGCTTCATCAATGTTGTTGAGGTACTCCGAAGCAATACCTGCTTGCTGTAATGCTAGAGAAGCAAATAATGGTGAAGCATACTGTGCAGCTTTTTCATAGTACCATGCAGCATTAGTATAATCTTTTTCATTAAAATAAAGGCTTGCTATAATATAATATCCATTGCGGTGAACATACCCAAAATAAGAATTATCGGTAATTGCTTTTAATTTTGCAACAGCTTTCTTAAACTTTTCATTTCGTTCGTTTATATCAGTTGTATAGGTTGTTCTGTATTCATCCAGTACTGCCTCAAAATCAGCAGTATCTTTTTTAATCTTGTAGTCAGCAAAAACTAATCCAGCAATACCAAAAACTATAAGCACCCCCACAATAATAGCTACTTTTATTGCAACTGAACGGTGTTCACGAATATAATCGCGGACATCCATCAGCGTTTGCTCAACAATATTCCTGCGAACAGTAACTTCCCTGTCTATCATGCATTATTCCTTATCAAGTTTATTTTTTAAGAGTTCACCAAGTGTAACAGTCCCTGAGGTGGAAGTATTCAAAATTTTTTTAATTTCTTCTTTTTCAGATAAAATTTCATAATGCTTTATGCTCAACGACAGCCGCTTTTTATCAACATCAACACCAAGGACAACAGCATTAACTTTATCACCTACTTTATATATACTTTCAACTGAATCAATTTTTTTCCGTGATACTTCAGATATATGCACAAGTCCCTCAACGGTATCTCCATCAATCTTTACAAACATACCAAAGGGTACTATCCCTGTGACAGTTCCTGAAATAATTGTCCGTGGTTGATATTTCTCAGCAATAACTTCCCAAGGAGATTTGGTAAGCTGCTTGATGCCACAGGCTATCTTCTGTTCCTCTTTATTAATATCAAGGATAACAAACTGAACCTGTTGACCTTCCGCATACTGTGAATGTATATCCTTAAAATTTTCATCCCAGGATATGTCAGAGATATGGATTAACCCATCAATATCTGGTTCCAATTCTACAAACATACCAAAATTTACAATTTTTTTCACAGGCCTTGTATGTACACTTTTTACAGGAAAACGCTGATCTATTGTATCCCATGGGTTTGGCTGCAATTGTTTGATACCCAACAATAGCTTCCTGTTTTGGGTATCAACATCTAACACCACAGCCTGTACCTTTTGACCTTTTTTATAATAATCTTTTGGATTAACAGTGCGTTTTGCCCATGAAATGTCTGATGATGCACAATACCCTTCAACTCCCGGCTCAACTTCAATAAACATTCCAAAATTAGTCAGTGTGACTATTTTACCTTCAACTGTATTGCCAGCTTTATATTTTTCAGGGACTGCTATCCATGGATCTGGCACTAGCTGCTTTAATCCTAATGCAATTTTCCCTTCTGCTCTGTTTATAGCAAGGAGCACAAAATCACGTTCTTCGCCAATTTTCAATATTTTCTTTTTCTTAAAAACTTTTCTCCACGAGATATCATTTCGGTGGAGTAGCGCTTCAATACCGCCAATGTCAACAAATGCACCAAAATCAACAAATTTTGTTACCTTACCCCGTATTACATCTCCAGGTTTGTAATTGTTTTCCAGATTATCCCATATCTTTTTTTGTTCTTCATCTAAGAAATCTTTTCTTGATAAAAGTACTGAGCGTTTCTTTCTATCGATGTTTTTTATCTTAAAATACACCGCAGAATGGCCGTTCTGCGATTTTCCTTTAACATCAGCTGCCAACGTCAATGGTAAAAAAGCCTGAACACCATTGCAATCAACTATATATCCATTCTTTGACTTCTGTTTTATAGTACCCTGTATAATACTGGATCCCTCGATAGTCTGTAAAAACTGCTGCCAGCTTTTTTCTTTCCTTGCTGCAGTAACCGAAAATACATACATTCCATCTAAAAGGCGCTTATTCATAAGCATAACTTCAACCACGTCACCCACTTTAGGGGCGGTCTCAAATTCTTCTAAGCTGACTCTACCATCAGTTTTTGTGCCGATATTGACATAGGCAAAGTCATTGTCAATAGTAACTATCTCCCCTTTGTAGATGGTTTTGGTTTGTATTGAATCATTTGAAAGGTTTGAAACATGGTCCATATATAGCTGGCTGTCATTTCTATCTACTTCCATACCACTTCACCTTATTGTCATAACTTTTTATACAATCAAAAGAAAAACAGTTTATAAGTCAATTTCATTTTAGCAATTATTCACCGGTATATCCAAAAATTAAAATTTTAATATGCGATAGTTACTGTAAATTCATCTTTGACAAAAAATAATAACTTTTCACATTGATGCAGGCAAGTTGTTGTACCGTGCAAAAGCCATTATGGATAACTCACGATACACTTTAATACTTCATTTTTTCCATCACTAATGCATATATAAAATCAATGACTTCTTCCTGTGTCATAGTACTAGTATCAACATAGATGGCATCTTGAGCTTTTTTCAGTGCTCCAAATGGGCGATTCATATCCTCATTGTCACGACGAGCAATCTGCACCTTTAGCTCATTTACGTCAATATTTTTTCCTTTTTGGGCATATTCTCTGGCACGTCGCAGTGCACGCTCTTCTACAGTCGCATCAAGGTATATCTTGATATCAGCATCCGGGAAAACAACTGTACCAATATCCCTGCCATCAACAATTATTGAACGGTCTTTTGCCCACTTGCGCATGAGCCCATTGACATATTCACGCACAGGAACAATATCCGAAACTTTGCCAATATTCCCTGCAACTGTTTCATTGCGTATTTCATCACTTACATCTCTACCGTTACAGTAAGTAGTACATGTTCCATCGTAATTAAAAGTTTGCACAAGCGTAATATCATCTAGTAGCTTGCATACAGCATCCTGAGTAAATTGTGTACCATACTGTTTAAGTACGTACAGGGTAATAGCTCTATACAGTGCACCCGANTCAATATACTGTAACCCTGCACGCTTTGCCACCTCTTTTGATACAGAACTTTTTCCAGACCCTGCAGGACCATCAACAGCTACAATAATATTCTTACTCATTGTAAGTATTCCATTCAGCCTGAACTTGTGCAAAATACTCATGCAGCATTGTTCTATTGTTTTGACTTGATGCCTGTTCAATAATCTGTGTAACTTTCATTATCGATTGCATATATTTATTTAGCATAACCAGGATATTATCACTATTCAACAGTACAATATCTGCCCACATATCAGGGCTACCCCCCGCAAGACGTGTCATGTCCTTAAATCCTTTCCCTATAAATGGCTGCATATCACTAAAAGCTCTTCTATTATATGTTGAAAAGAAGCTTTCCATCAGTGCTGCAGAAACTATATGAGGAAGGTGACTAGTGCCTGCTACCATCATGTCATGGGTTACAGCATCAGTAATATGAATACGACATTCAAGCATTTTCCAGAATTGCTCAATGGTAGCTATATCTTCATCTTTGTTCTTTTTGTGTGGTGTAATAATCACCCATGCATTAGTGAGTATAGCATGAGAGCTGTGAGTAAATCCTGTTTTTTCTGAACCTGCCATTGGATGGCATCCAATAAACTGATGCGCCCTTGTATGGGAAATGATTGAATCTATTATTGACTGTTTCACACTGCCTGCATCAATGATTAATGCATTGTGTTGCAATGTAGGGTCATCAAGCAATGACTGTATAATAGCAATAGACGACAGCACTGGCGTAGCCACAATGAAAAGGTCAATATCACTGCAATCTATTCTTTCAATTGAAACCGCTTCATCAATAAATCCTTCTTTTACCGCATCTTGCAGGCTTTCAGGTTTCCTGGCATACGCTATAATATACACGGATTGATGCTTTTTCTTCAACATGCGGGCAATTGATCCGCCAATAAGCCCAAGGCCAATAATCGCTATCTTTTTAAACATCAATAAATTCCCCTTCCTAATGCCATTGCCACACTTGTGAGCTTCTTTTTGAGTTCAACAAGCTGTTCAAAATTAATAGTCTGCTGCCCATCTGACATTGCTTCTTCGGGATTAGGGTGTGCTTCAACCATTATGCCATCAGCACCCGCCGCCACGTAAGCAAGCGCTGCCGAAATAACATAATCCTTAATGCCCATAGCATGGCTTGGATCGCACACAACAGGCAAGTGAGAAAAATCCTTCAGCACCGGCACCGCACCAACATCAAGTGTATTGCGCGTAATATCCTCAAATGTGCGAATGCCACGCGGGCATAAAATAACCTTCTTGTTCCCCTGCGAAAGAATATATTCTGCAGACATCAAGAATTCATTTATTGTTGCACTCATTCCCCGCTTTAGTAAAATTGGTTTATCTATTTTCCCAAGTTCTTTCAGTAGATTAAAATTCTGCATATTGCGCGTACCAACTTGCAATACATCTGCATACTGGGCAACAAGCTCTACATCTCTTGGGTCCATTACCTCAGTAACTATCGGTAACCCTGTTTCTTCTTTTGCCTTTGCCAAGTACTTCAATCCTAAAGCTCCATACCCCTGGAATGTGTACGGTGATGAGCGGGGTTTATACGCACCCGCCCGTAGCATGGATGCTCCTGCCTGCTTTACCATCTTTGCATGCTCAATGATTTCTTTTTCACCTTCAACTGCACAGGGGCCTGCTACCAGCACAATCTTATCCCCACCAATTTCAATATCACCCACCTTGATTATTGTTCTATCAGGATGAGTTTCCTTGCTTGCAAGCTTATATGGCTTTAATATGGGCTTGACCGATTCAACTCCTGATATTGCCTCAAGAGGCTGCTCACGGATGATGTCCTCATCACCAATGACAGTGATAATTGTCCTGTATTGTCCCTTTGAAACATGGGGCTGCAGATTAAGTGACTTTATTTTACCAACTATATGATCAATCTCATCCTGAGTTACATTTGGTTTAAGTACTATAATCATAACTTCTCTACTCCTTTTTTATGGTGTTTAGTCAATCATGCTTTTCAGCCTGATATGATCCCAGTACTTTTAAAAATATAGTTTCCTGTTTCATTGCTTCAAGTGCCTTCTGTACAACTGGGTCAGTACGGTGGCCGTTAAAATCAATAAAAAAGTTATATGCCCACATCTTTTTTTTGTCAGGGCGCGACTCTATCATGGTCATGTTGATACCATGCTCACTAAACGGTTTTAACAATTTATACAATGCGCCAGGTTGGTCTTTGACAGCACACACAATGGAAGTTTTATCATTGCCTGTTGGCGGATTGTCATGTTTCCCCAAAACAAGAAATCGAGTATAGTTCTGCCGTGAATCTTCAATGCCATCAGCAATGATGTTGAGATTATAAATTTTGGCTGAAATATTTGAAGCGATAGCCGCTGAGTATTTATCCCACGATGCAGTTTCAGCTGCTTTGGCTGTAGAATTAACCTGATTGATTTCCACATTTGGCAAATTTGCCTTAAGCCAGTTTTTACACTGTGCAAGCGATTGGGGATGTGAATATATCTTTTTTATTTTTTCTATACTATCACATACTGACAGCAAGCTATAGGTAATGCGGAGTGATTTTTCCGACACTATTTTTAAATCGGTATCAAGGAATTCATCCATAGTGTAGGTAACTGCACCTTCAGTACTGTTTTCAATTGGCACTACACCAAACGTTGCCCTGCCTGTTTCAACTTCATCAAATACATCAGAAATGGTTCTGTGAGGGATTGCCTCAATGGCATCGCCAAAAATTTCCAGTAAGGCAATATGAGTAAATGTACCAACAGGCCCTAAGTATGCAACTTTTAGTGGCCGCGCAATTGAAAGTGCCACCGAAAAAATTTCCGTTGCAATTTTTTCTATTAACTCAGTAGTCAGAGGTGGTCTGGCATACTGTTGTAGATGGGAAATAATTCTTGCCTTAACAGGGAAAATCCCCTGTTCTCCCTCCTTTATGATATCCTGCAATTCTTTAGTATATATATCTGTCAACTGTGTTAATAATTCAATTATGCTTTTTTCAACGTTGCTTGCATCCATATTATTCCTCTTCAAAGTTAAATTCTTTTATTTCGGACAACTTTGGCAAGTCAGATAATTTGTTTAACCCAAAATAGCGCAAAAACTCATCAGTTGTACCATATAAAAGTGGCCTACCAGGGACATCCTTCCTTCCAACAGGCTTTATAAGATTTTTACGCATGAGCGCTGCTACCATCATTCTAGACGAAACACCACGTAACTCCTCAATCTCCGCAAGCATGATTGGCTGCTTATAGGCAATTATTGCAAGCGTTTCCAGCATCCCTTTAGATAATGTTTCTTTCTTTTTATATCCCATAACCTGACGAAGTGTATTTGCAAACTTAGGATTGGTAACAAACTGATATCCTCCTGATATCTCAACAAGCTTTATACCCTTATCCCTGTCTTCATATTCATCTATCAATGAATCAATGATAATTTTTGCCTGTGTAGCATCAATACCAAGCTGCCGTGTAAAAAACTGAAGAGGGACTGGATCCGCTGATACAAAAAGAATAGCCTCTATTATGCCAAACAGATCATCGCTATCGCCCATTTCTAGCGGTGCTTCATCAGAAGCTTCATCATGGTCTATTGGTTCTTCAGTCTTCAATTCAACATCTTTATTCATCGTATCGTCGCTCATACTGTTATCCTGATAGTGGATATTTTTTTAATGCAAAATATCCACCTTATCTAAATCCTTTTTAAAAATATATATATTTCCAAACTGGACATGCTGTAGTACTGCGATAGCTCCTATACGAGTCATTTCCAACAACGCCAGTAATGAAACAACAACTTCCATTCTTCCCGGATTTTGTGAAAATAACTCATGGAATTCTATTTTATCCTTTTCACTCAAAATATTTACAAGCAGCATAATACGATCACTAACCAGAATTTCATCAAATACTATTCTTTGCTGCTCAATTTCCTTTTCAGATTCAAGCACATCTACAAACGCATTTAAAAGATCAAAAAGATTTACTTCAATATAGACATCATCATCTATAACTACAGGAGTACTTTGCCTTGTAAATACATCTGATTGCATTTCATGTAATTGTAAGAGATTTCTAGATGCCATCTGGTATTTTTTATATTCAAGAAGCTTTTGAATAAGTTCTGGAGGTAGTGGCGGAACAAAAAATTCGTCTGCTATATCAGTACCCGGCAACAATGCTTTTGATTTATAATATAATAATTCACTGGCCATGACAATAAATTCCATTGCTACAGGAATATTAATACTTTCCATAAGCTTTAAATATTCCAGATATTGCTCAGTGATATCCGCAATGGAAACCTGTGTTATTTCAATTTTTGACTTTTTTATAAGGTCCCATAATAAATCTAGTGGTCCCTCAAAGTTATCAATGTGTAAAATACATTGACCATCATTTTTACCATGAGTTATCATAATTCAAACAGCATTACCGGTTATTATAGTATGCAACCTTTTTAATATATAAAACAGACAATTATTGGTAATTGTTATATTTATGCAACGATAATTAATTTTTTTTGAAATAGTGAAAAAGCCAAAAAAATATCAAGCTAAAATTATAAATATTTGTGTTATGCTAAAGCTTTCTCAGCAGCTTTTTGAAGTCTTTCCGGAGGGAATGGTTTAACTACAAAATCCTTAACCCCTATTTTTATGGCTCTAGTTAACAAATTTTCCTGTCCTAACGCTGTAACCATAATGATTCTTGCATTGGGATCAAACTGCAGAATTTCTTCTGCTGCTTCAATACCATCTTTTTCGCGCATTGTAATGTCCATTGTCACAAGATCTGGACGCAGCTTTTTATAAAGCTGCACTGCTTCTACTCCATTTTCAGCTTCTCCGATTATCTCATGGCCTTTGGGCACCAGTGCATCCTTAACAAGGGTTCGCATAAACTTAGCATCGTCTACTATCAGTATTTTAGCCATAGAATTACCCCGCAGTATAAAATATCCCTATTCCCATAGTCCAGCACATAACCTTATATACATAATACCGATATACCTTTATCATTCAAGAAAAAATTTTTATTAATTACAAAATTTTGCAAATAATTTTACTATACAATATCTCGTATCATGCTAAATATGCTTAATAATCTCCTCGGGTATTGTATCAACATCAACCACAGCATCAACAACACCCATTTCAACTGCCACTCTGTTCATGCCATACACAACTGACGTTGATTCATCCTGAGCAATGGTATAACCGCCTTCATCATGTATTTCCTTAATACCCATTGCTCCATCACGGCCCATCCCTGTCATTATGACACCTACAACATTATGTGAATCAGCTTTGGCAAGGGAATGAAATAAAACATCTGCAGAGGGCCTGTGCCCAGAAACTTTTTCAGCTTGAGATAATCTAATCACTCGAACATCACCTGTTTTTTCCATCACTATATGCGAATCTCCTGGAGCTATGTACACACATCCATTTAATATTTTTTCTCCATCCTCAGCTTCTTTCACTGAAATGTTACATAAGCTATCCAATCTTTCTGCAAATGCTTTTGTAAAACCTGGTGGCATATGCTGTACAACAAGTATAGGCGAAGGAAAATCTTTTGGCAATTTTTGTAAAACTCTCTGTAATGCCGAAGGGCCGCCTGTAGATGTTCCTATGCCAACAATCTTTTTTTTATCATCATGCTTTGCAACAACAGACAGCTTATCAATTTTATGTGTATCTGTACTTTTTTGCAAATTAACTGCAATTGATGCCTTTGCAACAGCTTTAACTTTGGTAATAAGAAGCTCAGCAATGTCATCCATGCTCATAGCCAATACAGTTGAAGGCTTTGGTATAAAATCAACAGCACCATATTCAAGTGCTTTAAACGTTGCCTCTGCTCCATATTGTGTCAATACACTCATCATGATAACAGGCTTTGGATTTGTTCGTATAATTTCTTGCAAAGCCTCCAGCCCATTCATAATGGGCATCTCAATGTCCATAGTAATGACATCAGGATTGAGAGTAAGATTTTTAAAAACAGCAGATTTCCCGTTGTTAGCAGTACCTATAACTTCTATTTCTTTATCACTCTCTAAAATATCAGATATAACTTTTCTGACCAATGCAGAATCATCAACAACAAGGACCTTTATCTTTTCTGACATACAATTTAATTTCGCAGCCTTTCCACTATGGTAAGTAACGAAGCTGTAGTTGGCATAATCAAAAGTTTGCCAATTACCCTATCATCCTGGTGGAAAAATTCAGTATCCATTACAAGTGCATATTCGTTTTCTGCAGTATGGAAAGCCAGAATGGAATCTAAAATTGATTGCATATAATCATGGACCACCGAAGGTACAGTTGGTTTTATTGCCATTTCTATCTTATCAGCAAATGCATTGACCACTGCCGAACCTACAATATTGGTTACCTCTTTTAGTACTGATTCTCCATCTTCAGTTAACGAATGAGTAGTCCCCTGAGGAAGACCTAAAAGCATATCCACCAGTTCATACCCTGATTCTTCTCGTAAACTGAATAAAATTGTTCCACTAATCTGCCCAACTATTGGCATATAAACACCTAAATACACACTATCAACATCGCCAAAAGATTGAGGTATAGACTCAATGGCAAGTACCGATACATCTGGAATTGATAAATCAACCCTTCTGTTAATTATCTTTGAAAGTGATTCAGCAGCATCAGTAATGCCTACATTAGCAAGTACCTGGACTTTTGCCAGATCATCATCAGATATACCAAGCTTTTGGTATATTTCATCTTTTTTATCAAGCGCGGTTTTGATTTTTTCTTTTAATTCTGTTTTGAATTCCTCAAGAGCACTATGAACTTTTTGCTCAATGTTGTCATTAATTTCATCTTGGGCTTTTGGCTGTTCTATATATTCTTCAACTTCAACTATCTCTTCAGCTTCCTTTTTGAATACGATATCTTCCTTTATGGGTAACTCTTTTTCAAGAAGTGACTCGCGTATTTCTTTTTTTGTTTGGGTAGCGATAGTTTCTTTAGAAGTAACATCCTTTGTGGCTGTTTCAGCTTTTACAACCTCAACCGTTGCCTGCTTTGCTCCCAGCACACGTTGTTTTTCCCTAAAGGATAATGAATCCTGCTGTAGTATCACTTTATTAATCATTGATGAAATATCAAGTATCAAGCAAATACTTCCATCACCAAGTATTGAAGCACCGGCTAAACCAGGGACAGTCTTGTAATTTTGTTCAAGCGATTTAATAACAATTTCTTGCTTTCCTTCTAAAAGATCCACAACAATTCCTATTTTTCTGTTGCCATAACCAACAACAACTACTGGCATTCTTTCATTTTCCTTAAGCCCGCTTTCAATGCCCACAAAATTGTTCAACCGTATAAGCGACAGAATTTCACCACGAAGATTAATTACCTCATGTCCTTCTATTGTGGTGATTTCTTCAGGCAATATCTTTATAGTTTCTATCACATCAGAAAGAGGTATGGCGTACAGTTCCCTTTGTACCCTAACCATAATAGCAGGAATGATGGCTAACGTTAACGGGAAGCTTAAAATGAACCTAGTACCCATACCAGGCTCACTTTCTATGGCAACACTTCCATTGAGCTCATTAACAGTTTCCTGTACAACATTCATTCCAACGCCCCTGCCCGAAATATCTGTCACAACATCTGAAGTAGAGAAACCTGGAGTGAAAATAAAGTTATATATTTCATCTTTATCCATATTAGCAAGCATCTCGGGGGTGGCTAATCCTCTTTCAATGGCTTTTGTTTTTATTTTTTTAAGATCCAGGCCTCTTCCATCATCACTAACTTCCACAAATATCTGATTGCCACCCTGATATGCGTTCAAAGTTATAGTAGCAACTTCAGGCTTCTTTTGCTGGCGCCGTTCTTCAACTGACTCAATGCCATGGTCAACGGCATTGCGTATTAAATGCATCAACGGCTCACCAATAACATCTATCACCTTTTTATCAAGTTCAGTTTCTTCACCCTTTATTTCAAGAACCACCTTTTTATCAAACTCTTTGGCAAGGTCACGAACCAACCGGTTAAATCGTGAGAAAACCTGTCCAATTGGGACCATCCTGGTTTTCATTATCCCGCTTTGCAAATCCTTGGCAATGCGTGACATCTGCTCCATACGGTTTTTGAATTCGTTGATGATACCCTTATCAATAGAAAGACGTCGCATTTCTTCGTACAATTTATAAAAACCTGAATTTGCAATAACAAGCTCTCCCACATTGTTCAGAAGCTGATCAAGCTTTTCTACCGAAACTTTTACAGTTCTAAGCTGTAATGTTTTCTTGTCGTCTTTTGACCTAATTACTAATTCATCTTTCTCTTCATCCTCAGGCAACACATCTTCTTCAATATCCTTTCCTTTAGTATTTACCTGCTGGGTTGTCTCCTCATAAAGAGTTTCTTGTTCATGGTATTTGAGCGCAACCTTATTGTCTTTTTTAACCAGCTCAATTTTTCTTAGGTCTATTCTGATAATCTGATCAACTTCACATGCCTTACGTAGTTCATCTACTGTAGCGCTGGTTAACAAAATTATTTGCACCCTATTGTCAAACCCTGGCATGGAAACTTCTTCAATGCTTGGAATGGTGACAAGAATATCAGCTATCTTTTCTAGATTTGTTAAAACTAGCTGCACTTTTAACGATTTCATTGCAGCATCAGGATCTAGTGTAATGCCAATCTCACAGCATGATAAACCATTGTTAATTCCATCCCGTATATCTTTAACAATATTGGCTGATAATTGAATTTTTTTTGGAGCAGGAGTTTCTTTCTTTTGGGCTTCAGGGCCTGGTAACTGTCCTACTGATTCTATCTTTTTTAAAAGTGCAGAAAAGTCTTTTGAAGGCGGATTCCCCGAGGAAACCTCCCTGATAACGTCGTTAATAACATCAAAACATTGAAATAATACATCTATAATTGCAGGGGTTACTTTCATAACCTTATCACGAATGCCCTGCAGGAGATTCTCCATTTTATGAGCTAGATCACTTAAATCCGTCAATCCTACAAAGGCAGCAGAACTTTTCAGTGAATGTGCTGCCCTAAAAATATTATTTATAATCTCCTCATCAGAAGGATTTTTCTCAAGCTTTAATAAATTCTGATTGAGCTCCTGTAGCTGCTCATCAGCTTCTTCTAAAAATAACTGTAGATCTTCTTGAGAGATTCCGGACGAATATAATTC
>JAOAIH010000041.1 GCA_026414805.1 Spirochaetota bacterium
TTTATCTCCTTCCATCTATAAAATTGTAACACTATCGCAATGAAATGTCAAGCCAATATACACTGGCAGTGCCACTGTGTGCTCTTTGTTTTGCTACAGCCCGTACATCCCATTACCGTGTTTATATATACAAACGCTTTGTAATTAAAAATTTTAAAAAATTTTTTTATTTTTTATATTTTTTTTCATAAAATACACATTATTGTATGCATTCTTTGCCGCTACAAGCCTTTGCAATGAAATAAAAATATTGACAAAAATACCTATATTGCTACTTTGTTATTAAACTGTTAAATAATTGTTTAATTAAAATCTTAATTTCTTTTTATTTTTCTGTATACCATCTTAGTGATTGTTTATTTTTGTAATGGTGTATGAAGCCAGAATTACTATATACTTATCCTCACACAGGGGGCTTGGGAACTATGATTTTTTCTGAAGAACAGGTTGGGTTTACCAGTGAACTTTTAAAGTCGATAGCTCATCCTATTAGGCTTAAAGTGTTATGCTTCTTAATGGATGGAGAAAAAACCGTTGGTGAAATTGAAAAGGAATTTGGATCAACTATATCAAATATATCCCAGCACCTTACTATCCTTCGCAAAATGAACATCATTCACCGGCGCAAGGAAGCTAATTTCATGTACTATTCCATCAGGGACGAACGCATCTTAAAGCTTATCTCAACTTTAAAAAATCTTTACTGTGCGCAATAAATGTGTTTTACTATCGCCTATTCTTTCTTTTGTTTTTATCCTGGATGTGTATGGCCTGCCGAAAGCTCTAACCATACAGGGAACTGTTATCTTTAATCAGGAATACATTGTACGTGCTGCCCACATTGACACAATCCCTGCCAGTAAGTTTACTTTTGGAGCTATCGCCAATGCTATAACAAAATTATACCATGACAATGGCTACACGCTTGCTCGTGTATTGCCAGTCAAGGAAACACTTGCCTCTATTACTGTGTATGTTGATGAAGGACGATTAAACCGCATTGTATTTAAAAACCTAAACAGCCTTGATACGCTTCGTATCCAATACGATTTTAAACTGCCCAACCGCATTTACCATAAACCAACGGTAGAAAACATACTTGAAGAGCTTAAAAAAAAATATGCAATTAAAAATTTTATTGTAACCGTTCAAGAGTCAAAAGATTACTCTAATGCACTGTTTCAGATTGATAGACTGCGAAGGCCCTTTGTAAATGGCAAGCTTCCCCTTTTGCCTACACTGCCACAAGTTCCGGATCCGCTATACGATTTAATTATCACCGTTGTTCCATATTCAGTTGAGGAATCAGGTGGTTTTAAATACGGTTTTGATACAAGTTTCAGCTTAGGGCTTATCCCATATGTAGTATATACACATCCTGGCTTTATTCAGGATGGCGATAGCTTCAGGGTAGGGTTTAAGACCGGATTCATGTACGGGCTCAATGGAAACTTTACCCAGCTACCATACAATACGTTTAATCAGGTGAAATCAACCTATAATTTTAAGCCATACATTGATGATCTTTTTATTCCCAGAGTTTCAGGTGAAATATACAACTCAAAAGCTGCCCGCAAAGATTTAGGGCTTGATCAGTATAACTATGTACGTGTTAATGCGCTTGCCGAACCAGGTTTTACCCCAATTGAGCAGCTGAAAGTATATCCTGGATACGGAGTTGAAAAAGTTTTCATAGTGCAGGCTGTAAAAAATCCCGATGCAACTGTACCACAGCCAAACATTGCACAGGATACCCAGGTGTGGCATTTTATTGGCATTAAGGCAGACATTGACCTTATCCCTTTTTCACTGAAAAACACTACCAGCCGAAAAATCACTCTTGAAGCGTACCGCTATCAAAATGCAACGCACTTTTATAAAGTAACTGTAGACACCACCTTCAAATTTGAATTTGTTAATTATGACCTGCTTGTATTCCAGGGTGATTATACCTATCTCAATGATCCTGTGCCTTTTTACTATGAGGAAGCTGTTTCTACACGAACGTTCAAAGGATTCATGGGAAGGGACTACCACACCACCCACATAGCACGTGCAACATTTGAATATGAAATTTCACTTCATAGAGATTTTATCTATGCTGGTGTATATAATGATTTCACTGCATTTAAAGGGAAATATCTTCTAAGCGGCACTCAAACAGGTATTGCGTATGGCATAAGTTTCCACTATGTTTTTTTTGAGCAGTTTGAGTTTTCACTATGGTGGGGCAAGGATTATTTACCGTCTAAAGAAGAATCAGGATATAATCTTAAATTTACACTGGCAAAGAAGTGGTAAATAGAACTATTGCACAACCGCAAGGATACGTGCTGTATTGAAATACCGTATTTCATTACGTAGATAGCAGTATGCCTGTATATAATTATTTCCACCCATTATAAAATAGCGCTGTGGCAAAATACTTCGTTCCACTATATTGCCTGAAGCATCCTTGTAGGTTATGGTGATGCGATAGCCAAGTGGTATTCTGCTGTCAGCTTGAATTTGGTTGCTTTTTGGCCCTAATGAGCTGATGCTGATAATGCCGCCATGATAGCGTTCTAGATCACGGATACACCAACTGTGCGCACCCAGCTTATCAAGAACCTTTTTGAACACTTCCATTGCTCCCTGCGCATCACTTAACGCATGGTGCGCATTAATGGAAATACCAAAGTATTTACATAAATTGCCAAGATTATAGCTTGGGAGCTTTTTAAAAGTCTTGCGTGCCAGATGCACAGTGTCAAATGCTTTTAGATCTGGTGTATTTTTATTGTGCTGGTGGTATGCTGAATCAATAAATGATAAATCAACACGGGGATTATGGATAACACAGTATGCATTACTGGTATAATTTTCTATTGTGTCAAATAATTCTGAAATAACTGGAGCTTCCTTCACCATATCGGTAGTAATACCATGAAAACGCGTGACATAAGGAGGAATTGGCTTAAGAGGGTTTACCAGTGTATAGAATGTATCTAAAACTCTGTCTAATGTAAACTGTATAATCCCAATTGACACTATCCTATCGATAATGGGGTTTAAACCGGTAGTTTCACAATCCAGTGCACAAAAAACAGTATCATGTAATAGTGTTGCAAATTCCATACAAATTAAAATTCCCCAATGAAACGAATCTCAGGCTCAAGATGAATGGAGTATAGTTTAAATACTGTTTCCTGTATAAACTCCACCAAATGCTTGATGTCCAGGGCGGTGGCTTTCCCTGTGTTAATAATAAAATTAGTATGAAGTTCCGACACTTTAGCACCACCAATACTGTACCCTCGCAACCCTGCATCATGAATCAGCTTCCATGAAGAGTGACCATCAGGATTTTTGAACACAGAGCCCGCTGACGGATAATCTAATGGATGTTTTGCCTTTCGCTCTCGTAAAATTTCTTTCACAGTTTGTTTTACTTCTTGAGGGTCTTTTGCGTAATGCAGTGTGCATTCTGCTTGTACTACGATTGCACCATGTGGCAAAAGGGATTTTCTATACAAAAATAATGAATCATTTGCAATGGTTAAAAGGTTTCCATTGCTGTCATAACATGTAATACGGGAAATAATATCTGCAAATGCACCCATATTGGTGCCAGCATTCATGATAACTCCGCCACCAATACAGCCAGGTATCCCCGCCATAAACTCCATACCTGCTAAACCATGCTCCAATGCTTCTTCAACAAAACGCTTTTTTGTTACACGGGCATCAACAACAACGCGCGTACTATCAAAAGCTATTGAACCAGCATCATCCTGAGTGCTCCCAATTCGTATAACAAGCCCACGTATTCCCCTGTCGCTTACCACAAGATTGGAGCCACCCCCAATTATTGTAATAGGCATATTATTTTGTTTGGCGATAGTTAGTATACATGGTATTGTTTCATTACTAAATGGCTCAATTAACATATCGGCAGGGCCACCTACTTTAAAAGTGGTAAACTGGCTCATGGGAGCATCTACATATAGCCTGCCATACTGCGAAAGCTCTTTAATAACATACTGTGAACTGGTTTGTCCCAATTTTAGCTACTCTCACCAAAATAAAATTCACTATTTTAATTACGGCCTGACCCGAAGTCTATTACTACAATCATCATTTATCTTACTACGTGGAGGTTAATTACAACACCTACTTTTTACATTATAACCCCTGGTTTAACAAAAAACTTGTACACATTGTAATTATTTGTGTACCAGCGCTCTTGACCAACCATGAGATTGCAAATTCTCATCTAATACAAAATAAATACCACTTCTAATAATGTTTTACTATGAAAATCAATAATATTTTCAAAAAAAGTGTGTAGTGGAAATCTCTATATAATTATAACCTGTAATTCTTCAGCAGCTTTTTTGGCCCCATCGGTATAAACATCACCAATCACCACAGGTATACCAGGTATGCCTAAGCATTTTTCAATTATTTTTGTTCGCTTCACGGCCCTTTCAACATCGGTTTTATCAACTACAACAGAAACCTCTGCTGCCAGAAAAACATTTTTTTCTTTATTGTGGCGCAAATAACCAGTTACTACTACATCAATCTTCAAGGCATCGTCGCGTTCATCATCCGTTATATTAGCTTTATTATTCAATATGGCATCATCAATAATGTTTGCTAATTCAATAGTATCAATCAATTTGCATCGTAAAATTAACTTTCCAAAATATGAGGGTGCCTTTTCTCTTACCTTGCGTTCAAAATTGTCCCCCTTCAAGCTACCAACATCATTTTTTAAACCTGCCACATCTTTTTTTACCCCAGCCATATCTTCTTTCAGCACAGCTACGTCTTCCTTGAGTACTGCCACATCTTCCTTTAATACTGCTACGTCTTCCTTGAGTACTGCTACGTCTTCTTTGAGTACCGCTACATCTTCCTTGAGTACTGCTACGTCTTCCTTCAGTATTTTAACATCTCCTTTCAAAGTTTCGATATCATTTCCCTGTTTCTCAACTGTTTGTTTCAATGGTTTAAATTCATTCTCTATGAAATTTTCATAGCGTTTTACAAACTCATCAAATTTTTTTGGCAATGCCAAAAGTTCATCAGTAAGAACAAGCTTTCTGAGTTCTTCTAACCAGTCGGGGTGTTTTTTCAAAACTGAAAGTAAATCCCAATACGACTTAATTTTTGCTTTTTTCATTTCTTCCATAGTTTTAAGATACCCATCCGACGACGTTTTGTCAACTATCATATCCTAACCTCCTGGTACACTTTTTGTTTATTTAAAATAAAAATTAATTTTTCTTTTTACTTTTTACTACTATCTTCTTTTGAGCTTTTTTTACCTTATGCCATGACATATTTGTATTAAAACCATTTTCAATTATTTTCCCACCTTCAAGATGGTACTGTACATTGCTTGCTTTTACAATACGCTCATCGTGTGTGGCAATTATTACCGATATACCCTTGTCATCACGCAGCCGTGCAAATAGCTTTAATATATCATTAGCTGTTGCTGTATCAAGATTACCGGTGGGCTCATCTGCCAGTATCAGTTTTGGCTCATTAATGATAGCTCGAGCTATCGCCACACGCTGCCGTTCACCTCCCGATAATGTGGTGGGGTTTCTGTCCAGTATATCTGTAATCTGCAGGTAGTTAGCCAGTTCCATAATTCTTTCATGAAGATTGCGCGTTTTTCGGTTAAGGATTGCCGGGAATGCAATATTGTCGTATGCCGAAATATCAGAAAAAAGATTAAAAAACTGAAAAACAAAACCTATATCCCTGTTTCTGAAACGTGACCGTTTCAAATCGCTCCATGTAAAGATATTATCACCCATAAAAAGCACAGTCCCCTCATTGGGTTGCAGTAATCCGGATATAACTCCCAAAAGGGTTGTTTTCCCCGAACCTGATTTGCCTGTTAATGCTGTTATGGTGCTTTCCTGCACCTCAAAACTTACATTATCCAGGACTTTGCGATCATCATACTGTACACTAACTGATTTTACCTGTAACAACGCCACGGTTATACCTCACTGTTTGCTTAATGCTTTAAAAAGATTCATATTGGATGCAAAAATAGCTGGAATTAAAGCTGACAGGGATGAAATAGCAACTGAAAAAAGAACTAACCCAACACATACCTTCATGCCAACAGGCTGAAGGCCAATACCACTTAATGCAGGCACCAGCGATGAAAGTTTGGCACCTGCAGCCTGAATTAAATATGCTCCTGCAATGTATCCAATAAAACCATACACTGCACCTATAAACGCTGCCTCAAGCATGAAAGTCATGATAATTCTGAATTTTGACACCCCTAAAATCCTGCGTAATGAAAAGCTATAGCTTCGGTTATAGATGATAATTAAATATGAATTGAATATCGATATAACAGTTAACACCAACAGGAAAAATCCAACAAAGATTGAAAATCCGTCTATTATACTCATTGCCTGGTTTGTTTTACTTGCTACTTCATCAAGTGAAGTAACTGCAAGTCCCATTGACTTTATCCTTTTTGTTACTTCAGGAAGTTTTTTCACATCCTTTACCTTGGCGTACAACCGTATATACAGAATTGGCTGAGTACTTTTAGTTTCAGATGCATACTGCGCTGCGATTTTATTTACGAATGTGTCTGGCACCACAATACCTGTTAAATTAAACAATGAAGAAAAAGAATGTATAACTGCCGGCACTTCAAATCTCTTTTTGGTTTCGATGCCTTTTGGCGTATCAATTATCAAAGTCAGTGGCAATCCTTTTAAAGTATCTTCATTAAACAAGGGCAGATTATTAATTGCAGCAAAATTGTTAAACATATCCAATGCTACCTGCGGTGCAATCACCGGTACCGGTTCATCCGGATAATACCTAAATGATTTATACCCTGGTACTTTATCTTTGATAAACTGCTGGCTTATTCCACAAATGGGGACATACGGTGCCCTTGATTTTCCCAGCAACTCTATCTTTATTTTTGTTGCTGCATTAATACAGGTAACAGTATAGACTGATGCAATGCTATCCATCTTGCGTATGGTTTTGACTTTTTCAGCAGAAATACTATTGATGGCATAGGATAACGTTGCTTCACCTGTTTTAGCTTTTGGTTCAATAATAATCTCGTTAATATCCAGTGATCCAAAAAGCCTCTTTTCAACAAAGTTTGTGACTGAATCGCGTAGTGAAAGATACAGCACCAAAAAAGCAATAAGTAAAATGATGCCAAAACTTGACAGCAGCGCTTTCCATATATTTTTTATTATCTCTTCAATGATTAATTGTGCGTTCCGAATAATGTACTGTAGCATAGCAATGTGTTACCTCTTTAAAGATTTTATAAGAGTTTCATTATATACATTTTACTGTGCAATACAAAATAAAAAATAATGCAAATATAAAAAAATTATTGCATTTTTATTTACTATCATACATATCTTCATAACAAAATTATAAAACTAAAGGCAGTGAAATAAAGATACCATATATGTCAAATAAAAAAACGATACTCTACATACTATCTATCACAGCATTTCTTTGTTGTGCATCATATACACCCGTTGAAAAGATCTATGAGGATAGCAAAATTGTAAAAATTATAACAAGGGATAAAAAAGGCATCACTGGCTGGTATATTATCAACTATGACACCACTAACAGGATTACAAGCATAAATAAGTACACACCAGACAAAAACACCCCAGTTACAAAAATTTTTCTTCAATACAGGGGTAAGCTTGTAAGCAGCTATACCATTTCTTCAACATCTCCCACAAGCGATACAGTGTTGTACCAGTCCACACATATCTTCAACTACACCACTGCAAATGAACTCAAGCGCGTAGATATTTCATTTAATAAACCGGCAAGCATAAAGCAGGCAGGAACAACCTTTATACGTATACAATATATCTATACCGACAAAATAGTAACAGGATTAAATATATCAGGGGATGCCTTAAGCTTTAAGATTTCATGTACTTTGAGCTATCGCAAAAATGCTATTGAAGCTATTAGTATTGATGAAAAGCGTTACAATAGTACATCAAAAAAATTTGAACAAGGTTTGAAAGGCACCTTATATGTTGATGAAGCACCACTATATTTTATTGATGAAATTACCGGTGCCAAAATAAAAGATACAAATAAGCTTTTTGCTATATATTCTGCAACATATATACGTGATGCCATTGCAAAACTATCGTTACAGCAAGGCAATGAACAAATAATTAATTATTTCCTTTTGTCCGATAGCTCATTATAATGATGATGTGTTGCTGAGATGGCATCCAACAGTGCACTATGTAAAAATATTTTTGCCTTGTAAAAATAACCATTGAATTTGATAATGTAACCTGAGTTAAGTTTTTACTACTTATTATAATGTAATCAATAGGGAGATGTATGCCTAAAAAATCTGGAGAAAAGCCCCAACTACCAACGATAGCATCTGCTCCTGAAAGCAGCCAGATTAAGAAATCTGATGTACAAGAAAAAGCAGGCGCTCTTCGTAAGCAAAAAAAAGTTGCAAAAAATAATAATGAAGCATTTAAAGCCAACTTTGATGATTTTACCGATTCATCAATATCCTGGTATTTAGAGCAGATTAATAAGATACCTCTTTTGACACGAGAAGAAGAAGACGCGCTTGCCCGCCGTGCACGCGCTGGTGACCAGAAAGCAAAAGATGAATTAATTAAAGCAAATTTGCGATTTGTAGTTTCAATTGCCAAAAAATATCAAACCAGTGGCATTTCACTCCTGGATTTAATCAATGAAGGCAATATGGGGCTTATAAAAGCTGCCGAACGATTTGACCCTGACAGGGGGTACCATTTTATTTCTTATGCAGTGTGGTGGATACGGCAAGCAATACTCCTTGCTATCTCCCAAAAAACTTCACTTATACGGCTGCCATTAAACAGAACAGCCGATATGCAAAAAATTGACAAAGTCCATAAAACACTTGAAAGCAAGCTTGGCCGTGAACCAACCCCTGCTGAAATTGCTGAAGAGCTTGACATGGACAATGATGAAATTAATCATCTGCGCAATATCACCCAGGAATTTGTGTCATTAGATGCCACAATAGGCAATTCAGAAGATAATACTGTGTTAAGCCTTGTTGAGGACCTCAAAGTTGAATCACCTGATAAAAAAGTGTTTGATGAATCACTGAAAGAAGCACTGAATGAAGTGCTTGACACATTGACACCATCCGAGCGAGAAATACTAAAATTGCGGTATGGATTGGATGGCAATGAGCCAATGTCATTACAGCAAATAGGCGAACGCTTCAAACTTTCAAAGGAACGCATTCGCCAGATTGAAAAGAAAGCTATACGTAAACTTAGGTTGCCTTCCCGCAGCCAGAAATTAAAAAGCTTTTTGACGGATTGACAGAGAGCTATGAGATATGCAGCTATTGGTTTAGTGGTAGGGATACTACTGGGTTTTGCTCCTGTTTTTGTTACCCATACAGGTTTTGTGCTTACTCCATTGTGGTATGGTTCAATTAAAAATGTGCAGACAATAGAATCTGATCCCACAGCACCTCCTTTGACATCGTTTGCCGTCACTATAGATAGTGGATATTATCACCTGTCCTCCAATGGTTCACTTAAAAAATACATCTATAGCGGTGATGCCTTTATTAAACCTACCAGTGATGGCAATTTTTATGTTATGTATAAAAAAGTAGGTAATGATATAGCTATGTACAATGCAAGCGGTGAGTTTTTCTGGAAATTACCATCAACAGAATACCCGTATATTTCACCGGATGGATCAATAATTGTACTGCTTACAGCTGATGGGAGCTCAGCACGTATAGCTGATTTCAATGGCAATGTATATTCCAATCCTGAACTTAATGGACAATTTACAACAGCTGTTTCATTTTCACAAAAAGGCTCTTTTGCGGGAATTGGTTTCATTGATGGCCGATACTATATACTCAACAATAAAGGCCAGATTATTTTTAAGGGTGTATCACAATCATCAATGGTAATTAAGGGTATTGCCATTGACGATACAGGAAGCTATGCCCTTGTGCACTATGGCAACAGCAATAAAGATTATATACTTGGCATTAATATTCCCAAGCAAAAAAGTTTTACCTATGAGCTATCGGCACCACATTTTGTAAAAACATCCATGGCAATTAACCCTGACGGTAATGCAGTTTTCCTTGATTTTGATAGATTGCTTGAAATTGACATCAAAGGTAAAGATGTTGAAGTATACCAGATTATTAAGAAACGATACGGTCAATCGCAGATAACAAGCAATAATGACATCTTTATGCTGAGCTATCCAACCGAAGCTGGTGGCTCAGTATGGTATGTGTGGCAATGGGGCAAGGGTAAGTTGTACCAACGGGAATTTTTTGAAGAGCCATATCTCTATCATATACTATCAGGCCCTATCATTCTGCTACAAGGTCAAGATACACTTCTGTGCTTTGCCTATCAAAGGTAAGCCACTGTACAACTTTTTCCACCTTTTGCATAAGTGATCTATTTGAACGCTTCTTTGCCCCCTGATACAGCACAGCACATTTTTGCAGCGCAACCTCTACTGTTTTATTATAGTAAGTGGGTGGCAACATTACTCCATACTGAGCAAGCAATTTACACAGTGCATACACTCTGAAACGGTCCATGCCCCACAGTGATGCGGAGAGCTGGTCGTTGTGTCCACCATATTTTACTATTAATTTTTTGTTAATAAAACCAATATAGTATTGCCATGCAACTCTCAGCCAAAGATCATAATCCTCACATACCGGTAAAAGTTCATCAAATAAGCCAACCTTTTCAAACACTGACCTGTGTACAACAACTGCCGAAGGGCTTACTTTGCACATATACAGGCAATCCTCAAATATATAGCCCTCTTTTTTCTGATGCTTTTTCATTGGATTAACACGTCTGCCTTTACGGATCCACACTTCATCAGTCTGATGAATCATAACATTGGGATGTGCCTGTATAAATTCATATTGCAAAGCCAGCTTTTCAGGCAGCCATACATCATCAGAATCAAGAAACGCAATCCACTCTCCTTTGGCATTGGTTATACCAACATTGCGTGCTTTGCTTACGCCACTGTGCTGTATATAACAATACTGTATTTTTTTTTCATAAGGCGATAGTAACCGGGAAGTATTATCCATTGAACCGTCATCAACTACTATACATTCAAAGTCGGTAAATATTTGGCAAAGTACCGAATCAAGCGCACGAGTAATGCAATGTGCTCTGTTGTAGGTGGGAATCACAACCGAGAAAAACGGCATTGATTATTTTTCACCTTTGAACAAAAACTTCACGGGATGCTTTTTAAGTTCAATAGAAATTTCATTCATGGTCTTTGCCGTTTCACGGAACGATGCCATGATAGCCAAAATATCTTTTTGTGAATCCTGCAATACTGAACTAATTGTTTCCACACTCTTTGAAAGGTTGGCAACCAAACTTCGGATATTACCTTTGCTTTCCAGCGATATATCCTGAATAACTGCAACAGTATTAGTTAGTGTTGCCAAAAGCTGGTGGACATCCTGTACTATTGTGTCAAGGCTTACATACTCAACGCCTTCTATAACGGCACCAGGTTTCAGTAGCTCTACCTTTTTTGAGGGATTTCTGATTTCTATGATAGTATCACCAATGATGTTCTGATTCATAATAATGGCTGAACAGTCCTCATACAGATCAATTTCCTTTTTTATTCGCAACAGTGCTAGAAAATGTAAAGTTGGTTTATATACGGGAATAATATCCACAACTCTGCCAACTGTATACCCTTTTATTTTTACCTGTGTACCATTTTTTATTGATGAAATATTATCAACTTTCATATACACATCAATGGTTGATGTTGCAAATGAGTAGCCCAATTTAAGGACAACAAACACAAGCAGTATTACCAAAGGAAAAAGAACAAATATGGCTACCCTTATTTCATTTTTTTCTAATTTCATGGTTCTTGCTCCTAACGTAACGTCATTGGTCCATACGGCAATACATTAACAAATTGCTTTACATACTCATTATCAAACTTTTCAAATTCTTCTTTTGTTCCATCAAACACAATGCTACCCTCATGGAGCATAATGAATCGTGTTGCAATATCAATATACACTAACGGCTGATATGTGGCAACTATAACGGTTTTATTTGGCGCAAACGCTCTGTTGCGTAATGCCTGCAAAAAAATCTGAGCATTCCACAGACATTGCCCTTCAAGCGGATGTTCAATCAAAAGCATATCAGGATCAAGGGCGATAGCTCTGGCAAATGCAGTCCTCAGCATTTCAGATTGCGTGAGCATAACTGGCCGCAAATTCATGCAGTGCGATAAATGCAGGTAGACTATAAGAGCATCAACAAGTTCATGTATTGCCTTTTCTGACAAATCAGTATGGTATCGTAGTGGCAGTGCTATGTTTTCATATACAGTCATATTGCTGATGAGTGCATACCCACGCTGAAGATACCCAAATATTTTTCTGAAATTATGGACCTCAACAAAATCCATATTTTTAATATTCTGCCCCTTATAGAGTATTTGGCCGCTATAATCTTCAAGCGCATGAGCAAGCAGCGGACAAATAAAATCAACACCACTGTCCTCGGCACCAAAAAATACAACATCTTCACCCAGACATAGTGTAAATGACACATTCTGTAGTTTTTGTTTGCCATCCTCAATAGTAACATTTCTGACTTCAATCAGTTGTTTTGTTGTTATATCTTCCATAATTAAAAATAGAACAATACAGATATTACTGCATTGATAATAAAAATTACCAATAAGGTCCTGATAACTGCCTTGGAAACAAAAATAGGTATCTCAAAGCTTGACTTAGGCTTTAATCCATAATAACAGCAGATCAGTGGTATCAGTATACCATAAATTACACTTTTAGTGATAGTTACTAGCAAATCGTTAAATGTGAATGCATCTAGTAATGTCTGCATAAATGTACCCATAGGGATATAGACACTGGTAAGAGCTATCAAATATCCCCCAAAGAATGCAATGACATCAAAAATAATTATCAGCGTGAATATTGCTGCAAATGATGCAACTATGCGTGGCAGTATGATATACATACGTGTGTCAATACCCATAAGCTCAAGCGAAAGAATCTCTCTATTCTGTGTTTGTGTGGCTATCTCAGCAGCAATAGCAGAACCAGAGCGTGCAACAACTATGAGCGCTGTCACCAGTGGGCCAAGCTCTCGTGCAATTATTATCACAAGAAGATTACCGATGAAGCTTTCAATACCATACTTAGGAAAATTGGTGGTTGCTTGGATAATAACTGTCGCCCCAAGTAATAATGCAATCCATGAAACAAGAGGCAATGCATCAATTCCAGTAAACCGTGTTTGATTAACCGCAATGGTATACAGTGAACGGATTTTAAGGTATCGTAATGAACGGAATGAACGTATAATAGCTTTCATATATGAGTGGAAATCAGCAATTCCCAGTATGATTGCTCTCAACCTTGAAGTAAAAGCTATAATATTTTTTTTTATAATCTGAACCATAGGAAAATTTTTATATTGAATTTATTTCATTGTTTTTGCAGTGTGATACTTAAAATTTTTCATTAAAAAAGTGAACAGTAAAACAATGGCACATAAGGTAAAAATCGTCAAGCTTGTTATAGCATTGTGCATTTTTTTGTTTATTGTTTTACAGTGGCAGTATATACAATATACTGCACATTACGTAAAAGGGTATTACAGGTCAGTTAAAGATTTTCTTTTGACACCTGATACTGTATCAATTATCTACCCTACACGTTCATTGTACTATAAGCGACCGTATGCAACAGCACCCGCTTCTCTTTTACACAGCGGAAACATCCTTATGTACACAGCCCAAAAAGAAGAACATGTAGCAGATATTGCACAAAAGTTGATAGGATTTACCTACTATTACAAAGCATCACATTTGCAAAATGCTATAATAAAATTGAATGGCATCACTACTAAAACAATTGGGCCAGGTACTGTTTTAGTGATTCCCCATCCTTTGCCATTTATCACTATTGACCTTACTAAAAAGTCAATGACACAAATACCGTATGTCAAAGGAGTTTACTATTCTGGCAACAGCCTTGCAAGCAAAAAGATGATGCAGCAGCTATCGCAATTAAAACATGCTGGCATTAATTGCGTTGTGTTTGATGTCAAGGATGTGTGTGGTACAGTGAATTATAAAAGCCATGTCCCCATGGTAGTGGAACTTAACACTCATGAAAAACGGCCTATTGATGATATTGTTACCCTTATACGAAACTTTAAGGAATTAGATTTGTACGTGATAGCCCGTATTGCAGTGTTCCGTGATCATCTTTTAGCTACAAAAAGCCCTGAAATGGCAATAAAATCAAAACGAACTGGTGGTATATGGAATCAAGGCACGAAAGAATTATGGGTGGATCCAACAAAACAGAGTGTGTGGGACTACAACATTGCTTTAGCCTGCGAAATTGCTACATTGGGTGCTGATGAAGTACAGTTTGATTATATACGATTCCCTGTTTCTGGCGATCTTTCAGATGCACAATTTGCTAATGAATTTGGTAATAAATCAAAGATTGAAATCATAACGGAGTTTTTAGCAAAAGCAAAAAATGAATTGCATAAGCTTAATACTGCAGTTTCTATCGACATATTTGGTGTTACCGCATGGCAAAAGGAAGAGGATGTAAATAAATTAGGACAAAAAATCCAGTTTTTGGCAAAAAACTGTGATGTGATTTCGCCAATGCTGTATCCTTCACATTTCAATGACAACTTTGATGGATATGCTAATCCGGGTGATGAACCATATTATTTTATTGCAACCGGTAACAAAAAAGTAATGGCGATAGCTCCTAATATACTAGTCCGGCCATGGTTACAAGCATTCAAATGGCGTGTAAGCAATTACAATGAAGATTATATACTTGCACAGGTAAAAGCCTGTATTGATACAAACACGTATGGGTATCTATTTTGGAATGCATCCAATGATTATAGTATGGTGTATAAAGCATTTATGAAAAAGATCAATAGCAATATTAAAAACATACAGAGGAATAGTAAGTGATAGTTAATAGTAAGGATTTTTTAAATGACTATATAAAAGTATGGGACGATGGCGCTGTCAAAGATGCTCCGTTTATTACCCTTGGCCTTGAAGCAGTACTTACCGATTACTATGGCAACCTTCTGGATGCACCACCACCTTTTGATGTTAGTCCCGGGGAAAAAATACTTGATTTGGGTTGCGGATGGGGGCGTGTGTTAAAACCAGTTCGTGCTATTACTGACAATGCTGTGGGGCTTGACATATCTTTCAAGATGCTTACCGCCGCTTTTAATCATTTACAGCACCATAATCTCCCCACTCCACTTATTAGAGGTGATGGAACCGCGCTGCCATTCAAAGACAATACCTTTGATACAGTGTATTCACTTTTAGTACTACAACATCTTTCTAAAGAAAATGGGAAAAAGGTAATTGAGGAAATTCACCGCGTATTAAAACCGGGAGGGAAAGCATTTATCAGGGTCCCATCACGGTTTGCTCCAGAAAACCTGTTAATGGCTTTTTTGCAAATGATAAGCATTTATATATTGGGATACAAAGATCCTATCAGAATGCGTTTCTACCGTATTGGTGAGATCAATGCACTATGCCAACCATTATTCTCCAAAGTTGAAATCACTGCACATGAATTTAGACCACCATGGAACTTTCATACACCATGGACATGGCACTATATTATTATCCCTAAACGTTTCCACAAACGGTTGCGAGAGCTATCGGACAAAATTGAAAACAGAGCAAACAATAAAAGTCCCTGGCTTAAGCACTTTGGTGTCACATTGATGATTAAAGTGGTAAAGTAACGCGCGTTAAAAAGCTACCACATAGCGAATTTGTCAGGACTTTTTGTTATTTTTTTCAATATTTTAAGGGGTAATCCCCAATAGACACAGTAACTGAATATATTTTCTTCAGTGGTAATTTCATAGTGATAGTTAGCATATAGATAGTTATCGGTATTTTGTTTCTCTAAAACATTATTAACAAATTCTTGAAAAAAATTCTCGATACCAAATTCAATAATCTTAGCCAAGGACATCTTCCCAAATTTTTTCAAATCAAGGATTATTTCATAATCATATGGATTTAACATAATATGAATTCTTTGCCAACTACAAGCACCATTTCTTTTGCGATATGAAATCCTTTTGTTTACTGCAAATGATATTTTTTGATTTTCCGCAATATATCGCAAAAATGAAGTCAAAAGTACTGAAGAATTACGTTTGTATTTTTTAGTACAACAGTTCAAAATTATAAAATGCTCCTTAGATATACACGTGGTAGTTTCACACTTCATAAAAAACCTCCGCTATGCTTTGTTTCTTAACAATATACAAAATAGCTTAACAACTTATCCAAATGAATCTTTATAGCACTTAATAAATTATCTTATGTCCATATTGGATAAATCTTATTTTCTCTATATATAAAATCAATACATCGTAAATTAATAAGACGTTCAACCTCATTTATAATTTCTTCTTTTGGGAATTTAGTCTTTTGCAACAAATATTCAACAAATTCTTTCTTTGCATCAACAGGAACACCATTTTCAACACCAGGATAATCTTCTACAAGCCTGTCCAATATCATATCACGTACTATTTCAAATGAACGTATATTGCTGATTAATTCCTGTTCCTTGTCGGTAAGTGTCTGGCATTGCTTTAGTTTTTCGCCCAATGATAAAATATATGCCTTTATGCTGCCATTGAACCTATCAACAATTTCATTAATCTTTTCTGCTGTAACCCACGGTGTAACCGATACCGCTCTGTTAGCATCGTACAGATCCCAGTCATTGGTCAAAATTTCAATTTCATAATAATCTTTCATTTCACGAACTTCAGTACCAGGAAACGGTGCCAGCACATGGAAACCGTAATTGTCGCTCAACTCTTTTGCAAACTCCAATGTCTTTTTTATAGTTTCTTCTGTTTCACCTGGCAATCCCAGAATGTACGATGTCATAGGGCTTATACCAACCTTCTTGCACATTTCAACAGCCTGTTTACACTTTTCAAGTGTTATCTTTTTCTTAACTTTATCCAGGATTTCCTGATTGCCGCTTTCAATACCAAAACAAAGCATTGTACAACCAGCTTCTTTCATATGCTCTAATAATTCCAGATTTACAGTATCAACGCGGGCAAATGCAGTCCAGGGGTGTTGTATACCGCGCCTTACAATTTCTTTACACACCTCTATGCAGCGGCTTTTATTTGAAGTAAATAAATCATCAACAATGTTAATCTGCTTAAACTTCATTGTGGCAAGCATTGCAAATTCATTCACAACACGGTCTGTATCAAAATACCTCACCTTTCTACCCACCATCTTACTGCCAACACAAAAAATGCAGTTAAACGGACAACCGCGTGATGTCATCATATTAATGGGAAATCCTAGTGCACGGTATTTTGAAAGCTCAACCAA
Organism: Spirochaetota bacterium; assembly: GCA_026414805.1. Classification (NCBI taxonomy): domain Bacteria; kingdom Pseudomonadati; phylum Spirochaetota; species Spirochaetota bacterium. Next base: position 17,545 of record JAOAIH010000041.1, read on the forward strand.
ATGCCTTGCAGGGTAAGGGAGAATATTAATATCTGGGATGAAATCCCTGTTAGGATTGTGAACAATTGTATTATCATTATCACGGTAAGAAATGCCTGCAATATCAGGATATGTACTTTTATCATATAGGTGCGACAGTAACTGATGAAATGTCAACTCACCTTCACCCCTTACAATTACATCTATATAAGGGTGGTGGAGCAGTATATTGTGTGCATCAAACGTTGCATGCGGTCCACCAAGAACTGTAACAAGGTCAGGATTAACTTGTTTATATATCTGCAAAATTGATAACGCCTTCTTTATGTTCATAGTTACACCGGTTGAACCTACAACATCTGGTGCAAACGTTGACATAATGCTTTTCACTCGTTGTTCTGAAAATCTATTAACTATATAATCTTCTATTTTTACTTCAATGTTTTTGTCTTCCAGATATGCAGCTAGTGCCATAAGCCCAAATGGTGGCGATGGAGATTCCTCAAAAGGGTATGGCGGGTTAATGAGCAATACTTTCATAGTGTTCCTTGTAATTATTATATTTTTAAATTGTATTGGCAGTTAAGACATTACGAAAACTAACAAAATTTAGCAATATTTTTTTGTAAAAATATAGTCCGTAGGGCATAAAGTTTACAAGATTGGAAACTCCCATTGTTTTAGACATTTTTAAAGATGGTGTAAAGAAATATGGCAATAAAATTTTGTTAAACCGTCATAACGGCACACAGTGGGAATCTTTCACCTGGAATCAGGTTGATGCTATGGTCAAAGCATTAGCATCGTATTTCATTGAACTAGGAATAAAACCAGGTGATGTTGTCTCAATCTATTCAGAAAACCGCCCAGAATGGGCAATCGCAGATCTTGCAACGCTTTCAATTGGTGGAATTGATGCAGCAATTTACCCAACCAATTCTGCCCCTGAAGCTGCATATATTCTAAAAGATTCTTCATCTGTAGTATGCGTGTGTTCATCAAAATTCCAGACAGATAATGTCCTTTCTAAAAAAAGTGAACTGCCTAACCTAAAGAAGATTATCGTATGCGATGATCTACATTATGATGATGGACTGGTTATCACATTTAAAGAAGCAATACAGAAAGGCAATTCAAAATTACATTTAGAAGAGATAGATACGCGGACAAAGAATATAAAACCAGACGATGTTATGACATTAATCTATACTTCTGGTACCACTGGCGACCCAAAAGGCGTTATGCTCACACATAAAAATATTATGTTTATTTGCCTTACTTTTAACAAAGTGGAAAATCTACCTGAAGGTTTTGTCCACTTATCCCTTCTTCCTCTTTCGCATTCAGTTGAACGCACAATGGATTATTATAGTGTGTTGGAACGTGGAGCTGTCATTTATTACAGCCGTGGTACAGAATACTTTGCCGAAGAACTAAAAGAAATTCGCCCTCAATGCGATATCTTGGTCCCCCGTGTCTTTGAAAAAATCTACAACGGAGTTATGGCAAAAGTAAAAGAAATGCCTGAGAAAAAGCAAAAGGTATTTAACTGGGCACTATCGGTAGGACTACAGGCAGCACCATATTTTATGGCAGCAAAGCGAAAACCCCCGCTACTTGCATTAAAATATGCAATTGCTGACAAGCTCATTTTCTCAAAATTAAAAAATGCTCTTGGCCTTGACCGTGTTATCTGCTGGGGAGCTGCCGGCGCTCCACTTGCAAAGGAAATTCATGATTTCTTCTGGGCAATGAACATACAGGTGCGCAAGGGATATGGCTTAACAGAAACTTCGCCGGTACTGGCTGTCGACGGATCACCAAAATTGCGTCCCATAAAATCTGACGGATGGATATCGCCATTCCCTGAAACACAGATAAAAATTGCTGATGATGGCGAAATTTTAGCCAAAGGCCCTCAACTTATGAAGGGCTATCTCAACAAGCCCGAAGCTACAAAGGAAATGTTTACTGAAGATGGCTGGATAAAAACAGGTGATATCGGTGTTCTTGATCATGAAGGATACCTCAAAATTACCGATCGCAAAAAAGACATCATTGTAACAGCAGGCGGGAAAAATATTGCGCCTCAGGTTATTGAATCACGTTTTCTCATCCACCCATTTGTTGAACAAATTGCCATTGTTGGTGATGCACGAAAATATATCGTTGCTCTGATTGTGCCAAATTTTGACACCCTCAAACAATGGTCAGCTACGCAGGGCATCACTGCAACAAGCAACAGTGAACTGGTGAAACACCCTGAAGTACGCAAAAAATATGAATCAGTTGTGAACGAAGTGAATCAGGAGTTTGGCAGAGTTGAACAGGTTAAACAATTTACTCTCCTTGACCAGCCATTCTCTCAGGAAACAGGCGAATTGACTCCAACACTCAAAGTCAAGCGTAAAGTCATCCAGAAGAAATATGCAGACTTAATTGAAGAAATGTATAAAGAGTAGATTTTTAGGCGGGGCAACCCGCCTAAAATTTATATGCTCTGACCCCAATTAATAACCCAGAGTTCGCTGAGCAGGCTGAGTTTGAAAGATTAGAGTTTTTTTTTAGCTCTGCGTTCACTGCGTGAATCTAATTATGCTCTGACCCCATTTTTTTTAAAAAATTATACTCTCATATTGACGAAGTAGCAAATTATTGCTATATTGATAAGTACGAACGTTCGTTCAGAGGTGGAGCATGAGCAATCTAACTACTGATAAACGTCAACAGATACTTGATGTAGCCAAGGAACTTTTTGCCACAAAAGGCTATTCAGCCACTGGCATTCGTGAAATAGCCGAAAAAGCGGGGCTTTCATTAGGCAATTTCTACAACTATTTTAAAAATAAAGAGGATTTGTTTAAAAATTTGCTTGAGCCTGAAAATATTCTACAACATCTTTCTGACATAAAACAAATGCTAGATAGTCGCTTCCCCTTTAATTTTAAAGAGATACTCAAAGCAATAAAATCAGTGGTTGACAATGACTTTCATCTTTACCGGCTTATTTTTATTGATCTTACTGAATTTAACGGGCTCTACACTGACAGAATTCTTGATCGCATAATACAGGAAGCAACCACCACATTTAACACCAATGTAAAAAACGCTATTGTCGGCACTATTATAAAAGATGACGATTATCAATTTTACATAAAAGCATTTATTATTTCCACATTATCACTTTTGGTCATTGGGAAAATTTTGCCATCAGCTAATTTTAATGACAAATCCAATGATTATATTGCTGAAAAACTTTCTAATGTTATACTGCATGGAATAGTGCTATGACCATGAAAGCATTTCCATTTTTATGGGCGATAGTTACTGTGATAGCAAGTGGGGTTGCCTTTGCACAGGACACTTTCAGCTTGCTTTCTGTGGATGACAAACCATCCTTTAACATTAAAGGATTGCTTGAAATTGACACCACCACCTCCACCTATCCCCATCAGGAAACAGGCGATATATTTAAAAAAGATGAACTGAAAGTAAATACCACTATCAAATACGGTAAAGACTCATTCTATGTTTACGTTGACAGCAATATGTATGTATTACCTAACCTGATAAATGAGAATATTAATCCTGGGTATGCATATACCTCTGAAAATGAAATACTGCGCAATGGCACACTGACATCTTCAAATGCAGAAATTAATTTCCGCGAATGTTTTATAAATTATGAAATAGGTTCACTTCGCCTGAGAGCGGGCAATCAAATATTTTCATGGGGTACTGCAGATGCGTTTAACCCCACAGCATACTACAACCCCTACGACCTTCGCGAATTCCTCTTCAAAGACGAAGATACAGAAATGAAAATGGGCGTGCCTGCGTTATCAATGCTTATCACGTTAGGCAACGACACACTCGAGCTTGTTTTCACCCCGCTGCATGTTCCGCTGAGGATGCCACCGCAAGGTTCATTTTGGCAGCTAAATGTACATGAGGGCCCTTTCCCAGTAACTATCGCCAAACCTATGGCTCTGACCCCCACTATTACCAATGCAGGAATTGGTGCACGGTACTACCATAATATTGCAGGCTTTGATGTGCATGTAAGTGCTTACCATGGCCCCGATACTCAACCTTACCTTGTGCCAGTAAGGACCATACTGGAGCCAAACAAGCCCGTTTCAATTGTAGTACAGCCCAAATATGCAATAGTGAATATGGTGGGCAGCGCCATTTCAAAATCGTACAAAGATTTTGTATTTCAGGTTGAAGCAGTATACGCACCCGATAAAACTGGCGTCGTTGATGTAGACTTGAAAAGTATTAACGCTGCACAGCTACAAACATTACTCCCTTACAAAACTGGCAAAAGCCATTTTGTAACCTACTCAGCTGGTTTTAATTATTTTATACCCATACGCGATTATTTCAAAGAACATGAGGGGCAATGTGTTTTTACCTTTGAATGGAGCCAGTCGCACTTTTTTGATACTACGCTCATGAAGCCAATGCTTTCGGATATTGTTGTGCTACGTCTACAAGATAGTTTCCTTAATGATAAGCTTGATATTAAAGTTAGCTCCTTCATTGAAACACAAACCTCAAGCTATATGATAATTCCAAACGTAATGTATCGTTGGGATAGCGGTATTTTCTTTGATGTATCGTACATTTATTTACACATGACCGACGATTCCTACTTTGCGCTGTATACAAACAATGATTGTATAACAGGGAGGATTGGGTATGAATTTTAAAAATATATTTTTGGCGATAGTTACTGTGATACTATTTTCTTCATGCGGAGCATTACAAGAAGAACATGCAGTCATTGCCGGCTCTGTGACTGTTGATGATACAATTACACGAAATGCAGATGCACCTTTGTTTGTTGCCATTGCAAGAGACAGCAACATGGAAGCTATACAGAATGACCCTGCCAACACTATTATAGCCGTCATACATACTGATATTACAGGTTCGTATTCAATTGAATGTAAAGACTATGGATTAAAAGCAGGCGATGAGGTCTTCCTATTTGCATTTATAGATAATGACTATACCGGCGGCATACCATTCCCAACACCCGGTGATGCTGTTGGATTTTTTAATAATGGCTTCAAGCTTTCATATACAGTGGGGGTTGATGGACGAGCTGATATCCTCATAAATAGGCAACAGTATGATTTTGATGCAACAATAATTGGCATACTTGATGGCACTGAAAGTGGAAATGTGATCCTGATTGCGTATGCTGGCGATTTTAACTCAAGCAACTTTTCTGATATTGATATCAACGCTGTAATCGCATACAAAAAAATTGCAAAGCCGGCATACCCTGTGAGTTTTTCCCTGCCTGTCATGCCATACGGATACAATGTTCCAGTTGGCGGAGTGTACGTGATAGCATTGCTTGATGTAAACAATAACGGTATCCCAGATGAAGGTGACAAAATTGGTTTTGCAGTAGAATCGGGAAGTAACACGCCTGTGACCGTAACAGTACCGCACGGAGTGGTTTCAGCTTCTACAATTAAGTTTCTTATGCCAATCTATGGTGAACCTGAAACAGGTGAACCGCCACTCACCATCACTGGACAATTTGACGCTCCAGAAGGTTATAGCTCTGACCCCACCACAAAGCCCATATTTATTGTGGTAGCCAAAGGCTCTGACCCCAATGAGGTATTTGCCAACATACAGAACTTAAACACTCAGACATTTGACTATATGCGGGTACCACAGGGAGGAAACACCTTTGCTCTGACCCTCTCACGAAGTAAGTTTACTCCGGGTGATTCAGTGTTTATATTTGCATTGTGGGATAGGGATTATGAAAGTGGACTGCCAAATGCAACTGAGGGTGATAAACTGGGATTTGTTGTGAATAAAAGCAATTTTGCATATACGGTTACATTGCAGGAAGGTGATAACCAATTGGTAAAAAGTGGCCAACAATATCTATTCAATGGACAAAACGGTTATTCATTTGCACTTAATAGAAATATATATAATCATAATGCATCAATTCGATTCCAGCTTGAAAAAGGGAGCCTGAATGATACCCAATTTGCAAATGGAACTAAAGTGTTATGTGTTGCAGTATACGAAACAAATGACATTGCCCAACAATTTTTACAAAATGGAACATACAATCTTGATATGGATAAAATTATTGCAACAACTACTGTGCGCATAAATCGGCCATCAGGATCCAACACTACTGTATACTATACTATGCCTGTAATACCCGCACTGCTGGATTCTATCCCAGCTAAACAAGATGGACAACTTTTCATTAACAATGTATGGGTACTAGCTGTGCTTGATAGCAATGGTAATGGCAAACCTGATGATGGCGAACGGATAGGATTTTACTGGGGATATTTTATTGTATATTATCCTATAAAACTCCCTTTACCATTGGGTGATGGTACTACGATTTTAAATAAAACAGTGCGATTTTCAAATTACACATATTAGTTTTAAAGGTTTTGCAGTACATGGAGCGTAACAATAGTCATCTTGAATGCTGGTTTTTGTGGGGGACAGGTTTAAGCCTGCAAAGATATCATCGTGAACTTGATTCAAGATCTCTGTTAAAAAAAGAGATTTTAAGTCTAGCTCAGAAAAATGATGCCATTGAGTCATGCTGAACTTGATTCAGTATCTATTATGAGGGAAAGATTCCGGTTAAAACCCGGAATAATCACAAATAACTATCAAAGGAAATGTGTATGAAACAGTTGCTGAACATAGTACTCACCTATCCAAAATCAGTATTAGCAATAATCATAGCTATTACTATTATTCTGGGAAGCGGGGTATTTAAAATCAAGTTTGACAGTTCAATGGAAGCTGTCATGCCAAAACATGACCCGGAATATTTGTTAAATGAAGAGGTCAAAAAGATTTATGGTAACACTGGAAAGTTTATAATTATCGACGTAAATGCCAGTGACATGCTCCAGCCACATATCTTAATGCTAGTATCACATCTTCACGAGGACCTTGAAGAATACCAGAAGTTTGATGAAGCAAAGGAAATGCGCAGGCTTTCCCTATTACAGGAGCTATCGCACACTACTGTAACAAAACAAAATCTATATAAAACATTTGAAAATGATCCTGTCTTCATACGATATTTACAGCGGACACTCCATGAACTTAAGATTGAAGATGAGGCACTATCACCACGGCATATAAAAAAGATTATCAAAAAATTTACAAAAACAATAGAAATAAAACGAAATGAAACTATTGATTTAATAATCTCACCATTTACTATGAAAGATCTTCGTGGACAGAATGACACGCTATATGTTCGGGACATTGTCGAAAAGGATGAATTTGGAAAACGCAAAATTCCACAATCACCCCAAGAGATTGCTGAATTTAAAAAGCGTCTGACAAACAATCCTGCTTTTGAAAAAGGCATCTATGTGAAAGATGCAAACGGTACCATCACAGACTTTGGAATACTACTGCGTCTTGTTGACCAGCCTGTATATGACCCCTTAGTGAAAGAAATTGCCAGCATCACTTCACTATATCAGAAAGATGTGGAAATTGTTTTGCAGGGCATGCCGGTCACACATCATGAAATTAATGATTACATGAAAACTGACCTTGAGCGCTTTTTGCCACTAGTGTTAGTTGCGATGCTTATTGTATTTTATCTAAATTTCAGATCTGTACGTGGTATGCTTCTTCCTTTTTCAACTATAGTGCTTGCTGACCTGTGGGTGATAGGCCTTATGGGCCATTTGGGCTTTAAACTTAATGTCATTGGCGTATCACTACCGCCTCTTATGGCAGCAGTTGGCAGTTCATACTCAATCCATATATTGAATCAATATTACAAAGAAAAAAAACATCGCTTGGTATCCAATAAATACACAGTTATACAATCATCGTTGCTGCACATTTCTTTGACTGTTATGCTTGCTGGTCTGACTACATTTATAGGATTTTTTACCCTATCCACCAATCAGGTTTCATCAATTCGTGAGATGGGTATTTTTGCTGCATTGGGTGTCTTTTCTGCTGTAATTATTTCACTTACACTTATTCCTGCAGTTCTTGTGTTGCTACCCGAAAAGGAAAAAAAATTGCAGTTTCAGTCAAAGATACTATCATACATAAGCAATCTAAACCTGGTAGAAAAGATTGTAAATAGGCTTGCAACACTGGCAGTTGATAACAGTGCACTGGTTGTGGGCATACTACTGGTAGCGTTAATCACTGCATTTGTTGGCATGTCAAAAGTTAAAGTAGAAACTTCGGTTCATGCATATTTTAAGGAAGGTGACTATATCCTCACAAGCTCAAAAATAGTTGGCCAAAAGTTTGGTGGATCTGCCGGTATTAACATTTTGATTGATACAGGAAAGCCCGATGGAGTGAAAGACCCAAAGTTTTTACAGTTTGTCGATAGTTTCAGAAATTGGCTTGTTGCTGAACAAAATGATGATCTTAATATTGGCAGGACTGATGCATTCACTGATTTTATCAAAACCATTAATCTGGCAATGCACAATAATGATTTTAATTACTATTCAATACCTAATACTGTACAGGATGTAGACAGCTACATTGATCTTTATGGTGGTAAGGACGACAATGATAACGGTCTTGCTGATGAGTTTGAACCCTACGTGGATAAAAAATTTACTACAGTAAACATCTTTGCACGCCTGTGGGAAAAACAGGGCAAATTTTTGAGCTCCAATACCATGCATCATATTATAAACAAAATACGCATATACCTTGAACATAATCTCCCTGAAGGCTGTAGCTTTAAAATCACCGGCGAACCAAAAGTGCTTGTACGCATGTCAGAGTATATTGTGCAGGGACAGGTTATGAGTTTGGCATTGAGTCTTTTAAGCATTTTCATAGTTGTCCTTTTGATTTTTTACAATATAAAAGCAGCATTTGTCTCGCTTATACCAATAAGCACAGCAGTACTTTTGAATTTTGGTGTCATGGGTTTTTTAGGGATTCGTCTTGACATGGCAACTGCAATCATAGCAGCCATAACAATTGGAATAGGGATTGATGACACCATACACTTTTTGAATACCTACAGGCACTTTAATTCTCCAGAGCTATCGCAAAAAGAGGTCATCACTAAAACGCTCAACCAGGCCGGAGTTGCCATAGTGTATACGTCTGTTGCATTAATATTTGGTTTTCTGGTTTTAGTCATCTCAAGTTTTAAGCCAGTCATTTATTTTTCAATATTGCTAGCAACCACAATGATTACCACTACATTAGGTGCGCTGTTATTTTTACCGGCAACAATTAATTTGCTTAAGCTTGATTTGTCGCCAGCACAACATTCATCAAGGATTCTGGAATATTTTAATTTAGGCAAATATTTTGAATTTGAATCTGAATGATGTTTCAACATTATTCATATCACTAAACAGGAGGAACAAAATGAAAAAATTTTTAGTTTACAGTCTTTTAGTTCTTTTTTGCAGTGCGATAGTTACTGCGTATGCACTCACAGGCAGAGAAATTATGGAAAAGTCGGATGCACTGCCTGAACCCAAAACTGCAATCAGCAAAGCTTCAATGGTTATTTACAAAGGTGGTGATACATTACAGCGAACAATTGAACTCATGGCAATGAAGGTTGGACAAAATGAAAAAGTGCTGGCAGTAGTAAAGGAAGAGCCAAGTGGTGATATTACTAAAGTATTAACTCATACACACAGAGGTGGAGAAGATTTACAGTGGGTAAAAATGCCAAATGGTAAAGTAAAACGCATATCATCGGGTGATCGCAGCGGCGCGTTTGTTAATTCACATATCTTTTATGAAGACCTCCGTTCGCGAAATATTGATGATTACGAATATACTTTACTTGGCGAAGAAACTATAGAGGGATACCAATGCTACAAAATAGAAGCAAAACCAAAACCCGGTAAAAGTATTTATGATAAAGCAATTTTTTTCATTATAAAGTCTGGTGAATTTCAGTACTTTGCCGTGCGTATAGATATTTTTTATGATGGCTATCTGTACAAACGCTTAATAAACTATAATTTGAAAAAGGTTGATGGTATTATAACACCATACAAAGCTGTAATGTACCGAGTGGATAAAAACGGACAGAATTTAGGCAGAACTGAAGTTTTCGTAACTAATGTGCAATATAATAATCCAGCGATTAAAGAGGATATGTTTAATCAGGGTAAATTATAATCACATTATTCATATTCCTAACCAGCATTGCAGGCGTTTAAACAATTTAAACGCCTGCATTTCATTTGCAGGGTTTTTATTATAAATAATCTTAGGTCATCCTGAACTTTATTCAGGATCTTCAAATATATGCTCTG